>NZ_JBHXLU010000091.1:0-48157 GCF_042720695.1 Streptomyces sp. NPDC058457
GTTCCCCGCGCCCCTGGAAAAGACGGGGCTGCGCCCCGCTTTTGGCTTTTGGGGGCGCGGGGAACTGCGCGAGCAACCACGAACCACCCGCAGTCGCCGTCGCACGGAACCGCCCCGCCCCCTGTGCGAACGTCCCTACATCCGGCTCAGACTCGCCGCCGCGAACAACACGTCCCTGATCGCCGCCCGATCCCCGAGCTGCCCCGCCGCAGCGTCCTCCGGCGGCACATGGCCCGCGGCCAGCCTGCAGAACTCCACGTCGTCCAGCGCCACGTGCGCCACCTCGAACTCCGACGAGCCCACCGCCCCCGGCGAGTCCAGCGGGATCAGCCACTCGCCGCCGCCGCTGCCCTCGATCTCCAGCCGCAGGCTCCGGCCGGGCCGTCCCGCAGGGACCAGGTGGGGCGTCTGGCCGGGCGACGCCAGCCCCGCCCGTCGGCGCTCGGCCAGCGCAGCGGGCAGCATCCGGGCCGCGAGGTCGATCATCCGGTGCAGGTGCCTCGGGGCCGGCGGCCCGTAGGGATAGTCCACGGCCTCCGCGATGTCCTCCGCGTGCACCCAGCACTCGAAGGCACGGTCCAGCATCGCGTCGTGCAACGGCAGTTCGAAGTCGCCGTACGACACCCCGAGGCGCCCGGCGCCGCCGCCGGTGAAGGAGACGGTCTGCACGAGCCGGTGGCTCTGCTCCCGCCAGGGCACCCGCACCGCACGCGTCGGCGGGAAGTGCGAGGCCTGCCAGAAGGCCTCGGTACGGGCGGCCGGGCCCTGTGCGCGGGCCTCTCCGAGAGGGTCCTCCAGGCCCAGCGCGGTCGCCACCAGCCCGTCGACGGTCAGCAGGTGCGCGATCACGCCGGCGACCGTCGTACGGCGGGTCGCCGCCGCCTCGCCGTCGAACCAGCGCAGCCGCACCGGCGCGTGCCACTCCGCGTCGCCGATGTCCTGGAGCAGGGCGTCCAGGCGGGCGGTCTCCGCGTCGTAGGGCGCCGCCCACGCGGGGATCGGGATCCTGGCCGGCCGACGGTCCAGGCAGGCCTCCAGGACCCGGGTGCGCAGGCCGGGATCGAGGTCCAGGCTCTCCGGCTGGTGCAGCAGGCCGACCGCCTCGCGCAGCCGCCGCGCCTCGTCCGCGCAGGCCCCGCAGTCCCCGAGATGGACCTCGACGGCGAGGGCCTCGGCCGTCGAGCACGCGGCCAGTGCCCACGCCCCGAGCAGCGACTTCAGGACGTCGTGCGACAACTCCAGCGGTACGGGAGGCAGGTCGGCCGGCTCGGGCAGCGGCTGCCCGCCGTCCTCGACGGAGGCCCGGGGCAGCGGTATGCGCGGCGACCGGCCGAAGCCGGCGCCGCCGTCGCGCGGCACGTCGCCGTCCCCGGAGCCGCTGCCGTCGTGCGCCTCGGAGAACTCGGCGCCGCTCACGCCCCACCTCCGTATCCGGGCGGCGTCCCGGCGTCGTGCGCGGTGGACAGCAGTTGCAGGCCCAGGCGCAGCCGGCGGCGGGCCTCGTCCTCGGTGACGCCGAGGTCCACCGCGGTCTGCCGGTAGTCGCGGCGCTGGAAGTAGGCGAGCTCCAGGGCGGCGCGCAGCGGTGCCGGCATGGAGTGCACGATGTAGTCCGCGCGGGCGGCGACGGACGCCCGCCGCACCTTGTGCTCCAGTTCCTCCGCGGCCTTTGGGGAGGAACCGTCTCCGGGGGCGAGCGCGGCGGTCTCGGTGGCCCTGAGGCGCTGCACGGCGAGCCGGTGGGCCAGCGCGGCGAGCCACGAGCGCAACGGCCCCTGCCGGGGGTCGTAGGCGTCGGGGTGCTCCCAGACCTGGGCGAAGACCTCGCGGGTTATGCCGTCCGCGGCCCGCTCGTCCCCGAGGACGCGGTGGGCGAGCCCGTGCACCAGCGAGGCGAAGCGGTCGTACAGCTCACCGAGGGCGGCCGCCTCGCCGCGTGCGAGCCGCTGCTGCATCTTGCGGTCCCAGCGGGGCGGTACGTCCTTCTTCGCCATGCGGCCCCCTCCCCGTGTCCGTGTCCAGCGTGTCTCCACCGTCTCCTCGAATGTAGTCGGCACGTCCGGCGACGCACGCCCCTTTGTGGCAATGCGCGCCCCTTGACGGACCGCGGGTGGTAGTAGGAGCTCCGGTACTTCTCCCCGCCCTTCTCCCCTTCCCCCGCCCTTCTCCGCGTGTTCCCCGGCTCTCCCGCTCGTCTACGGCCGAACCTTCTGTTTCTGATCGAACAGGATCGACAGTGACCGAAACAAGACCCTCTCCGATCGATGCTCGTTTGTCATCCGGGGTTTCGGGGAACGGCCGCTGGGCAGCCGCGCGACAAGAAGCGTAGGAACTGGCTCCGTTTCCGGGCGGTTCCGGAGATCCGGCGAGCGGAGGGCTGAGCCGTGGCTTTCAAGGTGACCGGCGTCGAACAGGGCGAGTGGGCGGTGCTCGGGGTGTCGGGCGAACTGGACCTGGTGACCTCGCCGGTGCTGCGCCAGCGGGTGCACGACGTGGTCGCCGAGGGCCACCACAGCCTGGTCCTCGACCTGTCCGACGTCTTCTTCTGCGACTCCAGCGGGGTCGGCGTCCTCATCGCGGCCCGTCGCCTGATCCGCTCCTGCCGGGGTCGGCTGCGGCTGATACTGCCCGCCCAGGGCGCGAGTGACGGATCTCACGTCAACCGGGTTCTCGGCGCCCTCGGCGTACGGCGGCTGTTCGACGTGTACGCCGACATCGACAGCGCGACCGCCGACGAGGAGGACCCGCTGTCCGCGTAGCCGGGGCAGCCGGGCTTCGCGGGCCCATAGCCGACGATCACGACATAGCCACGTTGTTGTCGCGGAATTCCCCCGGTCTTGGCACAACCGTCGTTTTCCCGCTCTCCGGCCGCCGCCGCGTCGTACGCTCCCTGCGAGATGAACCCCCACGTCACGTAAGGCGGCCCGAACAGACATGGTCAGCACCGAGTACGAGCGACGGATCGCCGCCCGGTTCGCAACCTTCGACCAGGACGGCAACGGCTGGATCGACCGCGAGGACTTCAACGCGGCAACCAAGGCGCTGCTCGCCGAGTTCGGCCTCCCCGCCCGCTCCGACAAGGGCCAGGCCCTGTACGCCGGTGCGGAGGCCTTCTGGCAGGGCATGGCCGGCATGGCGGACCGGGACGGCGACCAGCGCATCACCCGCCAGGAGTTCGTGAGCGGCGCGGTCAAGCGGCTGCACGACAACCCCGAGCGGTTCGGCGAGATCGCCCGCCCCTTCCTGCACGCGGCCCTCGCCCTCGCGGACACCGCGGGCACGGGCACGGCGACCGTCGCCGACACCGTGCGCGTGCTGCGCGTCCTCGGGGTCGCCCCGGAGCTCGCGCAGGCGGTCGCGGCGGGCCTGGACACCGACGGCGACGGCAAGGTCGCGGAGGCCGAGATCGTCCCGGCGTTCGCTCGGTACTTCACGATCCCGGAGTAGGGCTCCCCGGAGCCGGAGCCGGAGCCGGAGCCGGAGCCTCGGAGAACCGCTCGCGCAGCTTGTACTTGAGCACCTTGCGCAGCGTCTCGTTGCGCGGAAGCGCGGCCACCACCTCCAGCCGCTCCGGCAGCTTGTGCACCGACAGCCCTTCCGCGCGCAGGTACGACACCACCTCCGGGAGCGTCAACGCGACGGCTCCCGGCGGCTGCTCGACCACCGCGCAGACCAGCTCACCGCGGTCCGCGTCCGGCAGCCCGACCACCGCCGCGTCGGCCACCGCCGGATGCGCGGCGAGCAGATCCTCGATCTCCTTCGCCGAGATGTTCTCCCCCTTGCGGATGATCACGTCCTTGAGCCGCCCGGTGAGGACCAGATGGCCGGTTCCCGTCACCCGGCCCAGGTCGCCGGTGCGCAGGAACCCGTCCTCGTCGAAGGCCGCGGCGGACTGCGCCGGGTCCAGGTACCCCTGGCACACCGCCTCCCCCCGCAACCGCACCTCGCCGCCCTCCGCGATCCGGATCTCCATCCCCTCCGGCGGCCGTCCCTCGGTCGTCGCCAGGTTCTCCACCGTGTCGTCCGGCGCCCCCATCGTGATCATCGGCACCTCGGTCATGCCGTACCCGTGCGTCAGCTGCACCCCCATCTCGCGCACCACCGCGTGGTACACCTCCGGCGGCTTGGGCGCCCCGCCGCCGGCCAGCAGCCGCAGCGAGGGAATGACCGGCACCCCCGGCTGCTTGCGCTGCTCGGCCAGGAACATCGAGTAGAACGCCGTCGACCCGCCCGCCACCGTCACCCCGTGCCTGCGGTACTCCGGCAGTGCGTCCGGCAGCGCGAACTGCTCGAACATCACCGCCGGGAAGCCGTACAGCAGCAGCATCACCGTGTAGTCGGGGCCGGCGATGTGCGCGTACGGGAACGCCATCGAGCCCACGTCGGCCGCCGTGAGCCGCAGCGCGTGCGCGAGACACGATCCGCCCGCGATGAGCGACCGGTCCGTATGCAGAACGCCCTTGGGGTCCGAGGTGGTTCCCGAGGTCCAGTAGATCCACCGGACGGAGGTGCCCTCGGCGGGCGGGGCGGGCAGCACGGCCGGATCGCCGTCGGGCAGCTCGTCGTAGGCCTCGAAGATCCCCTTCGCGCCCAGCCGGCGCGCCATCTCCGCGTGGTCGAAGCCGCGCCACACGCCCGGTACGGCGAAGAACTCGGCCCTGGACTCGCGCAGCGCGAAGCCGACCTCGCGGTCCCGGTAGAAGGGGATGACGGGGGACTGGACGGCGCCGAGCCGGGCCAGCGCGAAGGACAGCACGGCCGTCTCGATCCGGGTGGGCAGCTGCCAGGCGACCACCGTGCCGGGGCGCACCCCCATGCCGTGGAGCCCGGCCGCGACGCGTTCGGCACGCGCGCGCAGCGCGCCGAAGCTCAGGGTGCGGTCGCCCTGGAGGAACACCGGCCGGTCCGGGGTGAGTCCGGCGCGGCGGGCGACCAGCTCCCAGAGCGTGCGGGAGGTGCTCAGCTCGTGTGCGGTGGCGTTCATGGCGTCCTCCTGCCCAGCGGAACCACGGAACTGACGAGTCGTCAGATCGTAGGTCCTGGCGCCTTGTCGGTCCAGGGGTGCGGGGCTAGCCTGCGATGGCTGACGATGTCTGACGAACCATCAGCTCCGTGGGGGGTGTCTGCCGGTGGACCTGTCGTACACGCCCGAGGAGGAGGACTTCCGGGCGCGGCTGCGGGAGTGGCTCGCCAAGGCGCTGCCCGGCCTTCCGCCGAAGCCGAAGCCCGAGGACTGGCCGGGCCGCCGTGCCTACGACCTCGGCTGGCAGCGCACGCTGTACGACGCCGGGTACGCCGACGTCCACTGGGACGCGTCCCCGACCACCCGGCTGATCTTCCTTGAGGAGACCGAGAAGGCCGGCGCGCCCTATGTGGGCGCCAACTTCGTCGGCCTGCTGCACGCGGGCCCCACCATCGCCGCCGAGGGCAGCGAGGCACAGCGGACCCGCTGGCTGGCGCCGATCCTGCGCGGCGACGAGGTGTGGTGCCAGGGCTTCAGCGAACCGGACGCCGGCTCGGACCTGGCCGCGCTGCGCACGCGCGCGTGGCGTGACGGCGACGACTACGTGGTGAGCGGGTCCAAGATCTGGACCTCGCACGCGGAGGTCGCCGACTGGTGCGAACTGCTGGTGCGGACGGACCCCGAGGCGCCCAGGCACCGGGGCATCAGCTGGCTGGCCATGCCCATGGACGCCCCGGGCATCACCGTACGGCCGCTGCGCACGCTCGCCGGGTCCCACGAGTTCGCCGAGGTGTTCCTCGACGAGGTACGGGTGCCGGTGGCCAACCGGGTGGGCGCCGAGAACGACGGCTGGCGCGTCACCATGGTGACCCTCTCCTTCGAACGCGGTACCGCCTTCGTCGGCGAGGTCGTCGCCTGCCGCCGGGTGCTCGGCGACCTCGCGCGCGTGGCGTGCGAGAACGGCACCTGGGACGATCCGGAACTGCGCCGCCGCCTCGGCCGCCTGAACGCCGAGTTCCGGGCGCTGTGGCGGCTCACCCAGTGGAACGTCAGCGAGGCGGAGGGCCGGGGCGTGCCCGGTGTCGGGGGCTCGGTCTTCAAGCTGCGGTACTCGCACGCGCGCCAGGAGCTGTACGACGCGGCGGCCGCCGTGCTCGGCCCCGACGCCCTCGACCTGGACCGGCCGTGGGTCCTCGACCGGCTCTCCTCGCTCTCGTACACCATCGCGGCCGGGACCTCGCAGATCCAGCGGAACATCGTGGCCGAGCGGATCCTCGGGCTGCCGAAGGGGCGGTGAGCGGACGTGCGCTTTCGACTGACCCGTGACCAGGAGGCGTTGCGGGCGGGCATGCGGGAGCTGCTCGGGCGCCGGTTCGACGGCGCGGTGCTGCGGGCGGCCGCCGGTGCGCCGGGCCGGCTCGACCGGGGCCTGTGGCGGGAGCTGGGAGCCGCCGGGTTCTTCGCGCTGCGGCTGCCCGAGGCCGACGGCGGTGTCGGACTCGGCCTGCCCGAGGCCGTGTTGGTGTTCGAGGAGGCTGGGCGGGCGCTGCTGCCCGGCCCGCTGGTGGCCACCCACCTCGCGGCGGCCGACGTGCCCGGCGCGGCCACCGGGGAGGCCGTGGTGGCCCGTGTGGACGGCGGCCTGGTGGAGTGGCTGGCCGAGGCCGACGAGGTGACGGGGGACGCCTCCGGGGCCGTACCGGTGCGCTCGGTGGACCCGTTGACGCCCCTGCACCGGGTCCCGGGGCCGGTCTCCGGGCCGCCCGACCCGGTCGCCGTGCTCCTCACCGCCGCCGAGCAGCTCGGCACGGCCACGCGCGCGTGCGAGCTGGCCGTGCAACACGCACGCACGCGCGTGCAGTTCGGGCAGCCGATCGGGGGGTTCCAGGCCGTCAAGCATCTGTGCGCCGACATGCTGGTGCGTGCGGAGACCGCGCGGGCGGCCGTCTACGCGGCCGCCGTGACCTCCGCCCCCGCGGACATTGCGGCGGCCCGGCTGCTCGCCGACGAGGCCGCCGTGCGCGGCGCCCGGGACTGCCTCCAGGTGCACGGCGGGATGGGCTTCACCTGGGAGTCGGAGGTGCATCTGCATCTGAAACGGACATGGGTGCGGACACAGCGTGGTGGTGCGAATACGGAGAGTGAGGAAATGCTCGCCGCGGAGCTGCTCGGCTGAGCGTTCGAAACGGCTCTGGCCTGCGGAATCATGGATTCGGCCGGTCAGGATGTCGCGGATTGTGGCATACCGGAATCACGGAGCGTTGATACCGGGTTGTGTCCAACGCGTGACTCGTCACGGCCTGGAGTCGACCGTCCCCTCGGGTACCTTCTGTGGGATGCGAGTGGTTCCGAGGACGAGCCATGCCGGCGGAGCCGTCGAAGCGGCCCCGCCACTCATGGTGCGCACCGCCGCTCGCAGGGCGGTAAGGGCTTGTGCCCCCGCTTGTTCGACTCCCCGCCGCGAGCGTCGCACAGTATGCCGGAGGCGTACTCCTTCGCGCTGGAATATGCCCGAAGCGCTTGTTGGGGTGACTGTACGTCAACCATGCTGTCTCGTAAGGGAATCACGTTCCGTGACCCTTGCTCTGGCCGTTGTTCTGGCCATGCAGAAAATGGCTACGATCGTGGCCCTCGTCGTCCTTTTCGTCGCGGCCCTCGTCGTGGCGTTGGCTCGGCGCGGGTTCATGTGTCCGCCGGTTCGGATGGTGTGAGCGGTGCAGGTGCTTCAAGTGCAGCTGGAGATCCGGCCCGACCCCGCGGAGGTGGGGCGGGCCAGAAGGTGGGCCCGCTCGCGCCTCGCCGGGTCCGGTATAGCGGCGGACGAGCCGTTGGCCGAGACGCTGATCCTGCTCGTCTCCGAGCTGGTCACCAATGCCGTGGTGCACACGGGCTGTCCGGCCGTGCTGCGGCTCCTGCTGCCGGGCGTGGACCGCAGGGGCGCCGACGAGTCGGTCACCGTCCGCCTGGAGGTCGCCGACGCCAGCGACCGCGCGCCCGTGCCGCGGTGTGCCGACGGCGATGCGACCGGCGGCCGCGGACTCGCCCTCGTCGACGGGCTCGCCGACCGCTGGGGCTGGAGCCCCGAAGGTGCCGGCAAGCGCATCTGGTGCGAACTCGACCGGTGTTCGCAGCCCCAGCAGGGCGCGGCGGTGGCGTACGGGGGCGGGCTGGCCTCGTACGAAGGGCTGGCCTTCGAAGCGGTGTGATCCCGGTGTGCGGCCATGCGCCGGGGGTTGCATCCGTGCGCGCCCATGGTGAACCGGGGCATAAGTCGTAAAACCCCGCGCGGGTGTTGACGCCTTGTGACCGTTTGCTCACGCTTGAGGTCTGCGATTCGCAGCGAGGGGACGGCGAGGGTCCTGGGTGACGGACGCCCTCGTCGAGTGTGGGTCGAGTCGGACGGCGGCGCGCGGGACCGGGCTCGGGGCGGGCCGGTGCGCGTGGTCGTCCGGATGCAGGGGGAACAGGGGGAATGGGGGAGGGCCGGTGTCACGCCCCCTCGGGTGTGACACCGGCTTCCGGCAGGGCGGCCGTGGTGCTCAGAGGACGGCCACGGGGGCGACCGGAGTGCCCGTCGCCCCGACGAACGGCTCGGGCATCGCCGACAGCAGGAACGCGTACCGGCCGGTTTCTCCACAGGCTGTGGACAACTCTTCGAGATTCCAGTTCTGGCCCTGCAGCATCCCCATCTCGACCAGGTCCAGGGCGTGCACGGGCAGCCACAGGTCCTCGATCTCGGGCGGGAAGATCTCGAACGTGAGGGTATCGTTGGCGACCGCGGCCACATCGCGCGCGTGGAACCACTCCGGGGTGTGCACCGAAAGACCCGGCGACGGATAGCCGTACCCGTGCTTGTCCCCCGCGAGGTACACCTGCACCTGCCCGGTCCGTACGAGGACGATGTCACCGCTCCGGACGGCCGTCCCGGCGAACTCCTCGGCCGCGTCCAGGTCTTCCGGGGTGACCGCGTGCCCGCCCGCCAGCCGGTCCACGCCCCGCGCCCGCGCCACGTCCAGCAGCACCCCGCGCGAGACGATGTGCCGCGCCTTGTCGATCCCGCCGAACTCGGCGCCGCCGTGCGCGGTGACGGTGTGCGCCGGGCGGCCGTTGTAGAGCCTCCCCGAGTGCGAGACATGGGTGAGCGCGTCCCAGTGGGTGCCGGCCTGCAGCCCCATGGTCACGGCGTCGTCGCTGCACGCCACGGTCCCCGGGCCGAAGAGCTCCTGGTTGATCTGCACCATGGTGTGCAGGGGGTTGACCCGCCCCGGGATCATCCCGGTCTGCACGCCGTCCTCCCGGAGCGGGAGGGCGAGCGGGACGCGGCGCCCGGTCCGGACCGTCGCCGCCGCCTCCCGCACCACCTCGTCGGTGACCAGGTTCAGCGTGCCGATCTCGTCGTCGGCGCCCCAGCGCCCCCAGTTGTTGACGCGCTTGGCGATGTCATGGAACGCGGGATGAAGCGCCGGCAGTGACATCTGGGTCCTCCCCAGGCCTTGTGTCCGCACATCTGACGGGTCATAAAATCTAACGGTCCGTCAGAAACCGCGGGAAGGGGCCGGGCGTGGGGAACTTCTTGGCAGGCAAGGTCGTCGCCGTGACGGGTGCGGGGCGCGGTATCGGACGGGCGGTGGCGCTGGCGGCGGCGGCCGACGGGGCGAAGGTCGTCGTCAACGACTACGGCGTCGCGGTCGACGGCGGATCGCCCACGAGTGAGGTCGCCGAGTCCGTGGTCAAGGAGATCGAGGCGGCGGGCGGGGACGCGGTCGCGGTCGCCGACGACATCTCCACGATGGCGGGCGGGCAACGGCTCGTGGACACGGCGCTGTCCTCGTACGGCCGGCTCGACGGGGTCGTGTGCGTGGCGGGGATCCTGCGTGAGCGGATGCTGTTCAACATGACCGAGGAGGAGTGGGACCCGGTGGTCGCCACCCACCTCAAGGGCACGTTCACGGTGTTCCGCGCGGCGTCGGCGGTGATGCGTGCTCAGCGCGCCGGCACCCTCATCGGCTTCACCAGCGGCAACCACCAGGGCTCGGTCTCGCAGGCCAACTACAGCGCGGCCAAGGGCGGGATCATCTCGCTGGTGCGGAGCGCTGCGCTGGGCCTCAACAAGTACGGGGTGACCGCGAACGCGGTGGCGCCGGTGGCCCGGACCCGGATGTCGGCGGGCGTGCCGACGGAACTGACGGAGATCGGCGAGCCGGAGGACGTGGCGGCGTTCGTCGTCTACCTGCTGTCGGACGCGGCGCGGGACGCGGGGGTCACCGGGCAGGTCTACACGGTGGCCGGGCCGAAGATCGCGGTGTGGGCCCAGCCTATGGAGCTGCGGGCCGCGTACGCCGAAGGGGGTTCCTGGACGCCGGAGCGGATCGCGGAGGCGCTGCCGGGGGGCGTGGGGACGGATCCGATGCCGATGCTGGCGCGGCTGGCGGCGATGGAAGCCGCTGCGCGGGGCGGAAGCCGGCCGAACGCCTGAGGGGGGTGGGCCGTGTGCGTTCCGGCGGCTGCAGATGGGCGAGGACCGGGCGCCTGCCCGCCGTGGCGGGGGCGGGTGGTGGGCGACTGCGGCACCGTCGTGGCTGGTCGCGCAGTTCCCCGCGCCCCTGGGGGTTTCGGTCCCCGGGGTTCAGAAGTTCGGCTTCCCGAAGAGCAGTTCACTCGCTGCCGTTCCCACCCTGTCCTCCTGTTCTCCCCACCCACTCCCTGTCGGCCCCTCTTTTCTCTCCGCCGCGATGGTGATCAGCCGCCACGGCGGTGACCGGCGGTTTTCGTACGGTCCTAACCCCGACGCATCTCTGGAGGTCACCGTGGAGTTCGGCTTTGCGCCGGAGGATGGAGAGTTTCGTCGGGAAGTCCGGGGGTGGCTCGACGCGCACGTCACAGCCGATGTGGACCGGCGCGGTTGGGAGCGGGCGCTCGGGGCCGCCGGGTGGATCGGGATCGGGTGGGCGGAGGGCGGGTACGGGAATCGGACCGCCACGCTCACTCAGCAGGTTGCGTGGGCCGAGGAGTATGCGCGGTCGGCCGCGCCGCCGCGGTCCGGGCACATCGGGGAGAATCTGCTTGCCCCGACACTCATCGCGCATGGCAGCGCAGAGCAGAAGGCGCGTTTTCTGCCGGCCGTCGCCGCCGGGGAAGAGCTCTGGTGCCAGGGGTACAGCGAGCCCGGCGCCGGGTCCGATCTGGCCGGCGTGCGGACCGTGGCGGCAAGGGAGGGGGACGGATATCGCATCTCCGGGCAGAAGATCTGGACGTCGCTCGCCCACGAGGCCGACTGGTGTTTCGTGCTGGCGCGGACCGAGGCGGGCTCGCGGCGCCACCACGGGCTGAGCTTCCTGCTCGTGCCGATGGACCAGCCGGGCCGTATCGAGGTCCGCCCCATCCGGCAGATGACGGGCACCAGCGAATTCAACGAGGTCTTCTTCGACGGGGCGCACGCGCGCGTGGAGCACGTCGTCGGCGGCGAGGGCAACGGCTGGCGCGTCGCGATGAGCCTGCTCGGGTTCGAGCGCGGGGTGTCCACGCTCGCCCAGCAGATCGGGTTCGCGGAGGAGTTGGGGCGGGTGGTGCGAGATGCCGTACAGAGTGGGGCCGTTGACGATCCCGTCGTACGGGAGCGGTTGGTTCGGCAGTGGGCCGAGTTGCGGGTGATGCGGTGGAACGCCCTGCGGACACTGGGGAATTCGGCTGCGGAGCCCGGCGCGCCCAGTGTGGCCAAGCTGCTGTGGGGCGGCTGGCACCAGCGGCTCGGAGAGCTCGCCGTACTGGTGCGGGGCGCGGCCGCGAGCGTCGGCCCGGCCGGCTGGTCGGCCGCCGCGCCCTACGAACTGGACGCCGCCCAGCACCTGTTCCTCTTCTCCCGGGCCGACACCATCTACGGCGGCTCGGACCAGGTCCAGCGCACGATCATCGCCGAGCGGGTGCTCGGTCTGCCGAGGGAACCGAAGGGGGTCGAGTCGTGATGCGTGGGGTCGTGTTCGACGGGAAACAGGTGCAGGTCGTCGATGACCTGGACGTACGGGAGCCGGGGCCGGGGGAGGTGCTGGTCGCGGTGTCGGCGGCCGGGCTGTGTCACAGCGATCTGTCCGTGGTGGACGGGACCATACCCTTCCCTGTTCCCGTGGTGCTCGGGCATGAGGGTGCGGGTGTGGTGGAGGCGGTCGGTGTGGGCGTCAGCCATGTGGCGCCAGGGGACCATGTGGCCCTGTCCACGCTCGCCAACTGCGGTGCCTGCGCCGACTGCGACCGGGGCCGGCCGACCATGTGCCGCAAGGCCATAGGCCGGCCGCAGAAGCCGTTCACGCGCGGCGGGCAGGCCGTGTACCAGTTCGCGTGCAACTCGGCCTTCGCGGAACGGACTGTCGTCAAGGCCGTGCAGGCGGTACGGATTCCGAAGGACATCCCCCTGACGTCGGCCGCCCTCATCGGGTGCGGGGTGCTGACCGGTGTGGGCGCGGTGCTGAACCGCGCCCGCGTCGACCGCGGCGACACCGTGGTGGTCATCGGCACCGGCGGGATCGGTCTCAACGTCATCCAGGGCGCGCGGATCGCGGGCGCGCTGCGGATCGTGGCCGTGGACGCCAACCCGGCCAAGGAGGAGGTGGCCCGGCAGTTCGGCGCGACGGACTTCCTGACCTCGACGGACGGCGTGAAGGACCTGCTGCCGACCGGGGTGGACCACGCCTTCGAGTGCGTCGGCCGGGTCGAACTGGTCCGGCAGGCTGTCGACCTCCTCGACCGGCACGGCCAGGCCGTCCTCCTCGGCATGCCCGCCGCCACCGCCGAGGCGTCCTTCGTCGTCGCCTCCATGTTCCTCGACAAGTCCATCCTGGGGTGCCGGTACGGCTCCTCGCGGCCGCAGCACGACATCGCGCTCTACGCCGGGCTGTACCGCCAGGGAAGCCTGCTGCTGGACGAGTTGGTGACCGAGACGTACCCGGTGGAGGACTTCGAGAAGGCCCGTGCCGACGCGGAGGCGGGGCGGGTGGCGCGGGGGGTGCTCACCTTCTGACGAGCGCGTGCCGGGGAGGAGCCCCGGTCGTCGGGGACATCGGCTCCGGCTCCGGCTTCGGCTTCGGCTTCGGCTCCGGCTTCGGCTTCGTGGAAAGGCGTTTGACGCTCGCCGGGGTCCGGCGGTCGGATGGCGTGTCATGACCACAGGGCAGATGCATCCCGGCACGCACCCCATCGACGACGACCTGGTAAGGCGCCTGATCGCCGGACAGTTCCCGCAGTGGGCGGGGCTGGCGGTGAGGCGGTTCCCGTCCGGCGGCACGGTCAACGCCATGTACCGGCTGGGCGACGACCTGGCCGTACGGCTGCCGCTGGTGCAGGGCGGGGTCGACGACGTGTCGACGGAGCGTACGTGGCTGCCGCGGCTTGCGCCCCACCTGCCCGTGCCCGTCCCCGAGGTGCTCGGGGGCGGGCGGCCCGCCGAGGGCTATCCGTGGCCGTGGTCGGTGTACCGGTGGCTGGCCGGGGAGAATCCCGAGGCAGGAGCCCTGAGCGAGCCGGTGCTGCTGGCCGAGGGCCTGGCCGCGTTCGTGGCGGCGATGCGCGGCATCACTCTGCCGGGGGCGCCGCAGGCTCATCGCGGCGGGCCGGTCGCCTCGCTCGACGCGGAGACCCGGGCCGCGATCGAGGAACTGCGCGGGATCCCCCAGGAGGGCGTCGACTGCGATGCCGCAACCGCGGTGTGGGAGACGGCACTTCGGGCCCCGGACTGGGACGGGCCGCCGGTGTGGCTGCACGCCGATCTCATGCCGGGCAACCTGCTGGTGGACGGCGGCCGGCTGACCTCGGTGATCGACTTCGGGTGCCTGGGGGTGGGCGATCCGGCGTGCGATCTGTTTCCGGCGTGGAATCTGCTGCCCGCCGATGCGAGGGAGGTCTTCCGCGAGGCGCTGGGCGTGGACGACGCGACCTGGATCCGCGGCCGTGGACGGACGCTCTCGCAGGCGCTGATCGCACTCCCGTACTACCGGACGACGAACCCGGCGATGGCACACAACGCCCGGCACGTGATCCGGACGGTGCTGGAAGAGGGCCGTGACCTGCCGTGACGCCGCGCCCAGGCAGGTCCTGGTCCGGCGCCGTCCACGGCCGTCCACAGCTGGTCACGGCTGTCCACGGGCGCCCCGGCCGGGCCGGGGTGACCCCGGCGCGTGGCGTGATCGGCCGGTGGAGCGAGGTGCGGCGGGTCAGGAGGTCAGCGCGGGGCGCCGACAGTGCCGGGGCTGTCGCCGGCGCTCGCCCCGGCCCGGAAGGTACGGCGATAGGCGGTCGGGGTGACGCCGAGGGCTGTCTGCAGGTGCTGGCGCATCGACTGGGCGGTGCCGAAGCCGGCGTCCCGGGCCACCTGGTCGACGGAGAGGTCGGTGGACTCCAGGAGGTGGCGGGCGCGTTCGACGCGCTGCTGGGTGAGCCACTGGCCGGGGCTGATGCCGGTCTCCTCGCGGAAGCGGCGCGTGAAGGTCCGTACCGACATGGTCTCCTGCTCGGCCATGTCGCGCAGCTGGACGGGCTCGTGGAGGCGGCCGAGGGCCCAGGCGCGGGCGGCGGTGGTCGTGGCCACCTGCGGGTCGGGGACCGGACGGTGGATGTACTGGGCCTGGCCGCCGTCCCGGTGCGGGGGGACGACGGTACGGCGGGCCACGTCGTTGGCGACGGCCGTGCCGTGGTCGCGGCGGACCATGTGCAGGCACAGGTCGATGCCGGCGGCCACCCCCGCCGAGGTCAGCACGTCACCGTCGTCGATGAACAGGACGTCCGCGTCCACCTCGATCTGTGGGAACAGCCGCTGGAGGTGGTCGGCCTCGGCCCAGTGCGTGGTCGCCGGGCGGCCGTTCAGGTAGCCGGCGGCGGCGAGGACGTAGACGCCCGTGCAGATGGAGGCGAGCCGGGTGCCGGGGCGGATGTGGGCGAGGGCGGCGGCCAGTTCGGGGGTGAGGACGCCCTGCTCGAAGACCGGGCCCAGCTCGTACGACGCCGGGATGATCACGGTGTCGGCGGTGGCCAGCGTCTCCGGGCCGTTGGGCACCTGGATCGCGAAGTCGGCGTCGGTCTCGACCGGGCCGGGCGGGCGGACCGAGCAGGTCACGACCTCGTAGAGATGGCGGCCCCGGGCGTCCTTGGGGCGGCCGAAGATGCGGTGCGGGATGCCCAGCTCGAAGGGGAGCAGGCCGTCCAGGGCGAGGACGACGACGCGGTGCGGGTGGAAGCCGGGGTCACTGCTCATGGCCCGATCCTAGCGAATACTGTCCTCCAGGCCACTCGATGGAGCGAGGCCGTTGGCCGGATATTTATGGCGTGACCCAGACAAGCGAAGCCGCAGCCGCCGTCGGCGAGGACCCGAAGCCGACCCGATCGCCGCGTATCCACCGTGCCTGGTTCGTCGCCGCCGTCACCTTCGTCACGATCATCGGCGCGGCCGCCTTCCGCTCCCTGCCCGGCCTGCTCATCGACCCCCTGCACGCGGAGTTCGGCTGGTCGCGCGGCACGATCGGCGCGGCCGTCTCCGTCAACCTCGCGCTGTACGGGCTCACCGC
The DNA here is from genome assembly GCF_042720695.1 of Streptomyces sp. NPDC058457. NCBI lineage: Bacteria > Bacillati > Actinomycetota > Actinomycetes > Kitasatosporales > Streptomycetaceae > Streptomyces > Streptomyces sp. NPDC058457. Next base: position 15,511 of record NZ_JBHXLU010000091.1, read on the forward strand.
GCCCTTCGCGGCGGCGCTGATGGACCGCTTCGGCATCCGCCGGGTGGTGGCAGTGGCCCTGACCGTCATCGCGCTCGGGTCCGGTCTGACGGTGTGGATGACGGCGGCCTGGCAGCTGATGCTCTGCTGGGGCCTGCTGGTCGGGCTCGGCTCCGGCTCGATGGCCCTCGCCTTCGCCGCCACGGTCACCAACCGCTGGTTCACCACCCGACGCGGCCTGGTCAGCGGCATCCTCACCGCCGCCTCCGCCTCGGGCCAGCTGATCTTCCTCCCGCTGCTCTCCTGGATGGTCGAGACGTACGACTGGCGCCCGGCCGCCGTCACCGTCGCCCTCGCCGCCCTCGCGGTCGTCCCCTTCGTGTGGCTGCTGCTGCGCGACCACCCGGCCGACGTGGACCAGAAGCCCTACGGCGCGACCGAGTTCGTACCGAAGCCGGCACCGGTCACCGGGGCGGCCCGCAGGACCCTCGGCGTGCTGTTCTCCGCCGTCCGCACCGGCCCTTTCTGGCTGCTCGCCGGCACCTTCGCGATCTGCGGGGCCTCCACCAACGGCCTGGTCCAGACCCACTTCGTGCCCGCAGCCCACGACCACGGCCTGCCGGTCACGACGGCGGCCTCGCTGCTCGCGGTCATCGGTGTCTTCGACGTCGTCGGCACGATCGCCTCCGGCTGGTTCACCGACCGCTTCGAACCGCGCCGCCTGCTCGCCGTCTACTACGCCCTGCGCGGCATCTCCCTGCTGTTCCTGCCGATGCTCCTTGGACCGTCGGTCCACCCCTCGATGATCTTCTTCATCATCTTCTACGGCCTCGACTGGGTCGCCACCGTCCCGCCCACCCTGGCCCTGTGCCGGGAGCGGTACGGCGACGACAGCGCCATCGTCTTCGGCTGGGTCCTCGCCTCCCACCAGATCGGCGCGGCCCTCGTCGCCTACCTCGGCGGCGTCGCCCGCGACGTCTTCGGCACCTACGACATGGTCTGGTACGCCTCCGGCACCCTGTGCGCGGCGGCGGCCCTGATGGCCCTGCTGATCCGGCGGCGGCCGGTGACCGCGGTGGCGGGACTCGGTGCCGTGAACCGGTCCGTGTCGGCTTAGGGCAGAAACCTTGTGGGCACGGACCGGCCGTACAACTCGTCCAAGCCGATCAACAGCACTCCATTCCGAGCCGCCTCGGCTCGCAGAGCGTCGCTGAAACCGGCCGCGCTGAAACAGGCCAACCCGCAGTGCGAGGTGTCCATGCCGCGCCCGGCAAGCAGTTCCCTTGCACGCGCTAGGCGTTCGAGGTGGTTCACTCCCATGACCGTGCCCCACTTCGCCTCGCCGAGCAGGGCGACCGACGCGCGGTTTCCCCCGGACCCCGGCTCGACAACCGCCACATCGACCTGGATCTGCCGACGCTCCTTCGGATCGGTCACGACGCCGTTGCCCACCTCGCCCAGAGACGTGCTCAGCAGGGTTCGCCCCGGCCCCAGCACGTATTCACGGCACATCGCCTCGAAGTGCGGACCGGCCACTTGCGCCGCGAAACGCTGTCCCGCCCGGGCCCACACCTCGGTGGCCTGGCCCGCTTCCAGCCGGGCCCAGGAGGGACGCATGACGGCCTCGTAGAAGGTGATCAGGGGTTCGGTGATGCGGTACTGGGATTTTCCGGCCCGGAAGATGTCGGCCTCCCGCACCAGAAGGTGGCTGTCCTCCAGGACATTGAGCGGGTGCGAGATGTCGACGGACTTGCGGCCGATGTACCCCGCGATGCCTCCACGCGTGGTGTTGCCCTGCGCCACGGCGGCCAGCACCGAGTGGTACAGCGCTGTGTCCCGGATGTCGGCCTCCTCGGCGAGCAGGTAGCGGGCCTCCCGGAAGAGCGGGCTGAACGGCGAGAGGACCGTGCGGCAGATCCATTCGCCGAAGCCATCCAGATCGGCGGGGACATCGTCCGCCAGGAACTGGCGGCGGTAGGCGGGGGTGCCGCCGAGGACCGCGTGCAGCCGGGCCGCCAACGCGGGATCCGTGGCGACACCCCAGAAATCCGCCGCTGCCCGGTACCCGAAGGGCCTTACGACGAGTTCGAGCTGAGCCCGGCCCCGCAGCGGTGCACTGCTGGCCAGCAGTCCGCCCATGACGGACATCGCCGAGCCGCACAGCAGCAGTCGCATGCGGCTCTCCGCCACCTGACCGCGGTCGATCGCGCGCTGGATCAGGGAGGGCAGTTCCGGTGCCGCCCGCACCAGGTACGGGAACTCGTCGATGACCACGAGAAACGGGGCATCCGGCGCCGGGCTGCCTGGCGTCCGGGCGCCTGGCGCCGCGAGTCCGAAGAGGTATGACACCGCGTCGTCCCAGGTGGCGAAGGAGAAGGGCACAGGAGAACCCAGGTGTTCGGCCAGCGCGGCGCTGAACTGCCGAAGGGACTCTGTCTCGGTGGCGTCGGTGGCTCCGAAGTAGAACCCGCCGCACTGCTCGACGAGTGCCCGCAGCAGATACGTCTTTCCCATGCGACGCCTGCCGCTGAGGACTCCCAGCGTGGCGTGCGGCACGGGCCGGTCGGCGAAGGCCGTGAGCGCGTCCCACTCGGCGCCCCGGTCGAAGACGCGTGACGGCTTGGCCGGCCTCGGCTGCTGCATGACCACTCCCTGGGTCTCGCTCTCGCTACTTACTCTTAGGAATGCACTTCTAAGGAGTGTATCCCTAATGACTTATCCGCTCAGGAAGCCTCCGATGACGAACGCCAGCGTCGCCACTCCGAGGAAGGTGGCACCACCTGCCGCGAGCGCGCCGACGACTCGGTCCCCGGCCGGGTGTCCTTCCTGCGCCACCCAGACGACACCCGCCGCAATGGTGCCGATCACCATCGCACCGATCAGGGCGATCGCCACCCACACCCCTCTGCCTCCACTGCTGCCGCCGCCCATGTGAGGCGCCCACCCCTTCCGTCGGGAACCGCTCCGGACCGTCGAGACCAACGAAGACCAACGAAGAGGAGCGTAGCAGTGAGTCCAACACTCACCAATATTTATGACACTCTCACAGTGATAGGGTTCCCTCGCAGAGCATTGCGCGAGGAATGACCAGAAAGGGGCTCATGCCTGTCGACCATGGCCTGACCGCAGACCTGATGCGGCTCACCGCGCGCGTAGGGGCGGATCTGGCGGCGCGAGCCCCGGCTGATCCGGCCGTGCAGCGGTGGCGAGCGGAGTACGAGTCCGCCAGGACCCGCGGAATGACGGCGAGGACCTGGAACGCCTGGCGGGACGACCGGGTGTCCCGGACCGCGACGGCCTGGGTGCTCGTCACCGTGATGATCAGGTTCTGCGAGGACAACGGTCTGCTCGGCATCTCCCTCACCGGGGACGCGCCGTCCGGTGACCCCGTGCTGCAGGCCGTCGACCGGTTCCGTGATCACCCCGTCATGGGCATGGTGTTCGGAGGCGGCAGCAGCCTCCTGAGCGGGATGCGCCCGGGCGCTCGGGCATGCGCCGAACTGCTCGACTTCTGGCGCGGCAGGAAACCCGACGGCGCGCCGGTACACGACTTCACGGACGCGGCGCGGTCCACGAGTTTTCTGGCGGACCTCCACTCCTCGCTGGACCATGGCGCGCGTCAGTCGTACGGCCAGGTGCCGACACCTCGGTTCGTCGTCGATCTCGTCCACGACCTCACCCTCGAACCGGCCCTCGCCGAGCAGGCGTCCGACGCGGCGAGGCTGTCCGGCTTCCGGCTCGTCGATCCAGCCTGCGGCACGGGCGCGTTCCTGCTCGGGGCATACGAACGGCTCTTTCGCCGGTGGACCGAGCTCAGGCCGGAGATGGGTCCCTGGCAGCGCGCGGCGCGGGCGCTGAGATCCGTGCATGGATGCGACATCGACCCGTGCGCCGTGCTTGTCGCGCGATTCCGTCTGCTGCTGGCCGCGATGAATAGCACGCAGGAGCCGCGCATTGACGACGTTCCGGATCTGCCACTGGTAGTGGCGGCCGGCGACTCCCTCCTGCGCGGCGGTTCGGGAGCTCAAGGCGCACCGACGTTGTCGGACGTCGACTCCGCGGCCGACGTCGCCGAGTATGCCGACCGCCACGGACTCCTCGACCGGGCCTCCTATCACGTGGTGACGACCAATCCGCCGTACGTCACGGTTAAGGACAAGGCCCTGTTCGCGGCCTACAGAGACGCCTACGACAGCTGCAGCGGTCCCTACGCGCTCTCGGTCCCCTTCACCGAACTCGCCTTCCGGCTCGCGCGGCCCGGTGCGACGGCGGGCCGGGTGGGCCTGCTGACCTCCAACGCCTTCATGAAACGCGAGTTCGGACGGAATCTCGTCGAGCGCTTCTTCCCCACAGTCGAGATCTCCCACGTCATCGACACGTCCGGGGCCTACATCCCCGGACACGGCACGCCTACGGTCGTCCTCGTGGGCCGCAATCGGGTGCCCGATCCCGAGCTGCCCGTGCATGTTGTCGTCGGCCGCAGAGGCGAGCCTGAGGCGCCGGTCGAGCCTGCCGAGGGCGCCGTCTGGCGATCGCTGCGTCGCCTGGCGTTCGAGCCCCCCCGGGGGACGAGCGAATGGGCGGAGTCCTACGCTCAGGACCGCGAGCAGCTCCGTGCCTTCCCTTGGACCCTCACCCCGACGGACGCCCGGGAAACGCTGCGCCGGATGGAAACGGGGCAACGGCTCCGCGACCGTGCGGTCCGCATCGGATACGCCGCCAACACCGGCTCCGACGACCTCTTCTGCGCCGCCGCCGACACCTTCCGGCGCTCCGGGGCAGAGGAGAGCGCGACCGTCCCGGTGCTGACCGGATCCGAGGTGCGGGACTGGTCGGCGGACCCGACTCTCGTGGCGTTCTTTCCGCGGACCGGAAGCGACGGGACACCTGTCGACATCCGCGGACTCCCGGGACACCACCGGCGTCTGTGGCCCTACCGCACGGTGCTGCGTGAACGGCCGGGTACGAAGAAGACGGCACCGTGGTACGACTGGCACCAGATCTCTTCCGGCTGGGACACACACCCGTGGTCGATCGTGTTCCCCTGGGTGGCCACCCACCCTCACTTCACCCTTCTCCGTGGCTCCGCCGTCCCGCTGAATTCCGCACCGGAGATCAAGCTCTCACCAAGCGAGACGGAGGACTCCCACCTCGGGCTGCTCGGTGCGCTCAACAGCTCGGCCGTCTGCTTCTGGCTCAAGCAGATGAGCCAGAGCAAGGGGCAGCCGCGCACCGGTCAGCTCCGAGGCGGCGAAGCCTGGGAGAAGATCTACGAGTACACCTCCACCCGACTTCTCGACCTACCGCTTCCCGAGGCGTTCCCGCATGCGGAAGCGGCGGAACTGGACCGGTTGGCGGCCGAGTCGGGGCACCTCTTGGCGGACATCGCCGATCCCGCCACCCGACTCGACGACCGGTACCTCGGCCGGGCCCGGGAGCGGTGGCACACCGTCCGGTCCCGGATGGTCGCAGTCCAGGAGGAACTCGACTGGCGGGTATACGCCCTGTACGGCCTGGTCGGAGAGGAGGAGCTGACCGCTCGGGGAGAAGTTCCCGGTGTCGCCCTGGGCGAGCGAGCGTTCGAGATCGCGCTGGCAAGGCGGGTCGCGGCGGGAGAGGAACGGTCCGATTGGTTCACCCGCCACACGACGACACCGGTCACCGGCATTCCCGGGCACTGGCCCTCGGCGTACCGGAACCTGGTGGAGCGGCGGGTGCACGCCATCCGGCAGAACCCTGTATTGGCTCTGCTGGAAAGGCCTGAGTACAAGCGTCGCTGGGCCGCTCCGCCTTGGGAGGTCCTGATCCACGGCATCCTCAAGGAGCGTCTGCTCGACCGGTGCGAGTCGTCGCGACTGTGGTACGAGCACGCGGTCCAGGGCAGCCGTCCTGTCACTCTGACGGTCCGGAAACTGGCCGAACTGCTCAGCAAGGACGAGGACTTCGTCTCTGTGGCGACGCTCTACTCGCGGTCGCACTCGCTGGGAGCGGCAAACGTGGGCGAGGTGCTCCTCGACCTTCTTGCCGATGAGCACGTTCCCCAGGCCGCGCCGCTTCGGTACAAGGCATCCGGTCTCGACAAACGGCGCCAGTGGGAGGAGTTGTGGGAGGCGCAGCGCTGGGACGACGGCCAGGGGTACGTCGGCGGTGAGGTGCCGCACCCGGTCCCGCCGCGCTTCACGTCGGCGGACTTCCTCAGGCCCTCCTACTGGAGACGGCGTGGGAAGTACGACATGCCGAGCGAGCGTTTCGTGTCGTTCGCGTCGTCGGCCTCGCCGCTGTCCCTCACCACGACGATCGGCTGGGCGGGCTGGAGCGGGGACGAGCGCGCCCTGGCCGTACTGGACCTGCTCGACACCGACTCCCATGCTCACGCCCACCGTCCGGCATCAGCCCTGCCGCTGCTCAGGGCACTCGTGGACCAACTGCCCTCGATCACGGAGCCCGGCGGTGAACACGCTGCTCACACGAAAGCATGGGAGAAGCCTCTTGGCAGCCTCTATGCCGAACACCTCACCCGCCTTGGCCTGTCGGCCGAAGAAGTGATGTCGTGGCGTCCTGCTGCTCCGAAAAGAGGCAGGCCGCGCAAGGGCGCTTGATCAGTTACAGGAAGCGCCCCCGGTGGAACAGCAACGGTGCCCGGTCCGGGTCGTCGGCCGCCCCCAGCGCGGTCACCCGCCCGACCACGATCAGGTGGTCGCCGCCCGTGTGCACCGCGTGGACCGTGCAGTCGATCCACGCGGCGGCGTCCGCCAGCCGGGGGGAGCCGGACACCGGGGCCGCGTCGTACGGCACGCCGGTGAACTTGTCCGCGCCGCTCACCGCGAAGGCGCGGCACAGTTCGCCCTGGCCGGCGCCGAGGACGTTGACGCAGAAGACGCCGGCGCGGGCGATGCGCGGCCAGGTGGCCGACGTACGGCCGACCATGAAGCAGACCAGGGGCGGGTCGAGGGAGAGGGAGGAGAAGGACTGGCAGGCGAAACCGGCGGGGGAGGGCTCGCCCTCGGCGGCCGGTGCGGTGATCACGGTCACCCCGGTCGCGAAGTTGCCGAGCACGCGCCGGAACTCCGTCGGGTCGACCGGCGCCCGCTCGTCCGCGCGCACGCACCGCAACTCCGGGCGCGGCAGCGCCTCCACCGGCCGCGCCCCGGGCACCGACCTCAGATAACGGACGGCGGCAGCGGCCGCCCCTGCGTGTCCCATCACCTCTCCATTGAAAGTGACGGGCCGTCAGATGGGAAGGGGTGCGGCCGTCCCGGGTATCGCCGGCAGCGGTCTGGAAACGCTCTCATCGGCCCCGGAAATCGGGGGTCCTGCGCTCCACGAAGGCCCGTACGCCCTCCTGGGCGTCCCGGGTCGTCATGTTGATCTCCTGGGCGGCTGCCTCGGCGGCGAAGGCGGACGCCCGGTCGGTGTCCAGGGACGCGTTGACCAGCTGCTTGGTGAGGGCGAGGGCGCGGGTGGGGCCGGCGGCCAGGCGGGCGGCCCAGTCGCGGGCCGTCTTGGGCAGGTCCGCGTCCGGGACGACCCGGTTGACCAGGCCGAGGCGTTCGGCCTCCGGTGCGGACAGGGCGTCGCCGAAGAACATCAGCTCCTTGGCGCGGTGCGGGCCGATCAGTCGGGGCAGGAGATAGGCGCCGCCGCCGTCGGGGACCAGGCCGCGGCGGACGAACACCTCGATGAAACGGGCCGACTCGGCGGCCAGGACCAGGTCGCAGGCGAGCGCCAGGTGGACGCCGAGGCCGGCGGCGGTGCCGTTGACCGCCGCGATCACCGGTTTCTCGCAGTCGAGGACGGCGGCGACGAGCCGCTGGGCGCCGAGCCGGATGGTGCGGGCCACGTCACCCGGTACGCGCTCGCCCGTGGGGGTGCCGCGGAGGTCGGCGCCCGCGCAGAAGCCGCGGCCGGTGCCCGTGATGACCACCGCTCCGGTCTCCGGGTCCGCCGAGGCCTCGGCGAGGAGGCGGATGATGTGCTCCCGCTGGTCGGGGGTGATGGCGTTGAGTGCGTCGGGGCGGTCGAGGGTGAGGTGGGCGACCCGCTCCGCCGTCACGTACCGGACGGTGTCCATCAGCGGCACACCGCCAGCGCGTCCAGCGCCACCGCGCCCTGTCCCTGCTCCAGCACCATCAGCGGGTTGATGTCGAGTTCCGCGAGCTGGTCGCCGAGTTCCAGCGCCATCCGCTGGACGCGGAGGATCACCTCGACGAGGGCGTCCAGATCGGCCGGCGGCCGGCCGCGGACCCCGTCCAGCAGGGCCCGCCCGCGCAGCTCCGCGAGCATGTCCCGGGCCTGGTCCTCGCCGAACGGCGGCACGCGTACGGCCGCGTCGTGCAGGACCTCGACCAGGACCCCGCCGAGCCCCACCGTCACGGTCGGCCCGAAGAGGTCGTCGTGGGTCACGCCGACGACCATCTCCACGCCCCGCTCCACCATCTGGCAGACCAGCACGCCGTCCAGGGCGACCCCCTCGTAGCGCGCGATGTCGGTCAGGTCGCGGTACGCGTCCCGTACCTGGCTGGCCGAGGTCAGCCCGATCTTCACCAGGCCCAGCTCCGTCTTGTGGGCGATCTGGCCGCCGGACGCCTTCATCACCACCGGGTAGCCGACCAGCCCGGCCGCGCGCACGGCCGCCGCCGCGCTGGTCACCAGCTGCTCGCGCGGCACCCGGATGCCGTACGCGCGCAGCAGCTGCTTCGCCGCGTGCTCGCTCAGCTGCTGCCTGGGCCGCATCAGCGCGAGCGCCTTGCGGTAGGAGGGCGAGGGGGTGCGCGGGGCCTCGTCGAAGGGGGAGCGGTAGGCGCTCACGAAGCGGTGGTGGTCGAGGTAGGCGCGGACGGCGGTGAGGCAGTTGCCGACCGTGCGGAAGGTGGCCACCCGGGAGGAGCCGAGCAGTACGTCGCGGTAGGCGGCCTCGGTGCCGACCGGGGAACCCCACACCACGCACACCAGCTTGTCGGTCGCCTCGGCCGCCTCCACCAGGTCCTGGACGAGCTTGTCGCTGAGCGGCGGGAAGGGGCCGGTGATCGGGCAGATCAGCACCCCGACCTCCGGGTCGGCGAGGATCGAGTCGATGATCTTCCGGCCGCGCCAGTCGCCCACCGGGTGCCCGCCGTTGTCGACCGGGTTGGCCACGCTCAGGTACTCGGGTATCCACTGGTGCAGCTCGGTCTGCCGCGCCTGCGACAGCACCGGCAGCTGCAGCCCCAGACCGGCGGCCAGGTCGGCGACGTGCGCGCCAGTGCCGCCCGAGATCGAGTAGACGACCACCCCGTCGGCGCGCGGCGCCCGGGCCCGGGCCAGCAGGGCGGCGGTGTCCTGGAGTTCGTCGAGGCCGTCGACGCGGATCACCCCGTACTGCCGCAGCGCCGCGTCGACCACGTCGTCCGCGCCGGTCAGCTTGCCGGTGTGGGAGGCGGCGGTGCGGGCGCCGGCCTCGGTGCGGCCGACCTTCACGGCGACCACGGGCACCCCGCGGCGGGCCGCGCGGTCGGCGGCGAGCAGGAAGGCGCGGCCGTCCTTGAGACCCTCGACGTAGCAGGCGATGGCGCCGACCTCGGGGCGCTCGGCGAAGTAGGAGATGAAGTCGGCGGTCTCCAGGTCGGCCTCGTTGCCGGTCGGCGCCCAGTGCGAGAGGCGGATGCCCAGCTCCTGTGCGGCGAAGACCGGTCGGCCCTGGTGTCCCGACTGGGTGATCAGTGCGATCGCCGGGCCGTCCAGGTCGCCGCGGAAGCGCTCGAAGGCGTTGAGGTTGGTGTTCGGGCCCAGCAGCCGGAGCCCGGACCGTCGTACGGCCGCTGCAAGGCGGGTCTGGGCCGCGGCGCCCTCGACGCCGGTCTCCGCGAACCCGGAGGCGAAGGCCACGGCGAACTTCACCTTGGCCTCGGCCAGTTCCTCGATCACCGGCAGCGGGTCGGCGACCAGGAGCACCGCGAGGTCGACCTGCTCGGGCAGGTCGGCGACGGAGGGCACGCAGGCGATGCCGAAGACCGACGGGCGGGTCGGATGCACCGGGTGCACCCGGGCCCCGACCCGCCCGGCCCAGTCGAGCAGCTGCCGGGTGATGCCGGTGTTGGGCCGCCCCTCGGCGTCCGAGGCGCCGATCACGGCGACGGACTCGGGGCGGAAGAACCTGTCCAGATCCGGTACGTCCGCGTACAGCGGCCGCCCGCTGACGTCCAGCTCCTCCGTGTCGGCCGCGCGGCCGTGGACGGCCGGACCGGGACGCTGCTCACCGCAGGCGATGACCCGGGCCCGGCGGGAGTCGGTGGTGAGGGTGCCGTGGGTTGATCCAAGCATCGTTCCGCCCGCTCCTGTGTGACAGCACAATTAACTGACGCAGTGTCAGATTACTGAACTGACACTGCGTCAGGAACTGGTCTGCACGCAAAGTTGGAGCAGGAAGTTGAAGCCGGAAGCGGTCCTCTCTTCGCAGCTCCTCACCCGAGGGCGGCCAGCACCTCCTTCGCCACCCGCTCGCCCGACCGCACCGCCCCGTCCATGAACCCGGTCCAGAACGTCGACGTCTCCGTCCCGGCCCAGTGGATGCCGCCCGCCGGCTGCCGCAGCGCGGCCCCGTACTCGGTCAGCACACCGGGCGGTGCGTAGGCCACCGGGCCGCCCCGCGAGAAGCCCTCATTGTCCCAGCGCTGGAGCACGAAGGAGGTGGGGGATTTGGCCTTGTCGCCGAAGTAGTTGGCGTAGTCGGCCAGAACGGCGGTCTTGACGTCGGCCTCGCTCGCCGCGTCGTACGCCCGCATCTCATCGGCTTCGATGAAGCCCATCAGGGCGCCGTAGGAGGCGTCAGGCGGGGAGTTGTCGAAGGTCGAGCGGACCACGCCGGAGTCGCTGACCGCCTGGCCGTTGAGGCCGTCGGCCCGCCAGAACGGGGTGTCGTAGACGGCGATGGCCTTGCCGATCGAGCCCATCGGCATCCGCTGGGTGAGCTGGTCGCGGGCGGCCGGGAGCAGCGGGTCGTAGGTGATGCGGGCGGCGAGCGGGGGCGGCAGGGCCACGACCACCCGGGTGGCGTTGACCGTGATGCCGTCGGCCGTGACGACGTACGCGCTGCCGGACTTGACGATGGAGCGCACCGGCGCGCTCAGCACCACCCGGTCGCCGAGGGTCGCGGCGAGCTTGATCGGGACCTGCTGGGAGCCGCCGACGAAACGGGACTCCTGGGCGCCGCCCGCGGTGTCGGTGAGGCGTTCCAGGGTGCCGGCGTGGGACTCGTCGCCGGCGGCGGCGATGTAGTAGAGGACGTAGAGCAGGGAGAGTTCGCGGGGCTGGGCCGAGAAGATCGACGTGCAGGCCAGGTCCAGCAGGAACTTGGCGGAGGGCACGATCGCGTTGGCGTTCAGCCAGCTCTCGAAGGTCTGCTTGTCCCACTCGGCGGCCTTGGCGGCGGTCCAGGGGGTGTCGACCGGGACCTGCGCGGCCATGCTGTCCAGCTCGGACTGCACGATCGCCGCGTTGGCGAGGCCGGCCGCGTCCACCGGCGGGACCGAGCCGAGCAGGCCGCTGGTGTCGTACGGGGTGCGCTTGCCGTCCTTGTAGAGGAGGTTGTCGCCCGTGTTGTAGGTGGTGAAGGTGGCCACGCCGAGGGAGTCGGCGAGGGCCTTGATGCGGTTCTGGGTGGGGCCGATGAACTCGCCGCCGCCCTCGGTGAAGCCGCCGTTGGCCAGCTTCAGGTTCACCACCCGGCCGCCGACCCGGTCCCGGGCCTCCAGGACGGCCACCGTCTTGCCGCCGGCCACCAGGTCGCGGGCCGCGGTGAGCCCGGCGATGCCGCCGCCGACGATCGCGACGTCGACGGTCCGGGACGCGGCGGCCGACGCCGTGCCCGCGGAGACCGCGGTGAGGCCGACGGCCCCGGCGGCGGCACCGCCGAGCAGGGAACGGCGGGAGAGCCGGTGGGAGAGCTGTCTTTCACGTGCCACGTGCGTCCTCCGTGCTGGGCGAGAGGGGTGGAGCCGGAAAGTTGAGCAGGGCTCACATTCTGGTCCGGGCACGCGCGTGATGCTACCGCCGGTAACAAACAGCTCCCGTCGCATGCGTCACATGCGCAACAGGGTTGCTACGTAAGGAGGTTGAGGTCCCCTACGCCCTTCGAGGGGGTTCGGCCTACGCCGCCCGCCGACGCTTGGCGACCGCCTTCGCGATCTTCTCCGCGTCGAGCGCCATCTCGCGGAACATGCCGCTGATCGGGTTGGTGTAGCCGGTGAAGTAGAGGCCGGGGGCGTTCTTCGGGGTGCGGGCGCCGTGGGCGACGGGCCGGCCGCGGCCGTCGAGGACGTCGAGGTGACCGACCAGGCCCTCCAGGGCGCGGACGTATCCGGTCGCGGCGATCACCGCGTCGGGGGAGATACGGGTGCCGTCGGCGAGGAGGACCTTGCCGTCCTCGAAACCGTCGACCGCGGCCACGATCTCGACCTTCCCCTGCCGCACCGCGTCGATGAGGCCCACGTCCAGGATCGGGATGGAGCCCTGCTTCACCCTGCTGTAGAGGCCGCTGTCGGGGCGGGGCAGGCCGTGCGCGGCCAGGTCGGGCACGCTGACCTTGGCCATCGTGCGGGCCAGCCGGTCCACGAGGGCCGTCGGCAGCCGTCGTACCAGGATGGAGTTGTACTGCGCGGCCCAGCCGGCGGCGGAGCGGCGCACGATGTGCGGGACCGTGCGGACGGCCAGCCGCACCCGCGAGGCGCCGCCCTCGGTCAGGTCGACGGCTATCTCCGCGCCGGTGTTGCCGGGGCCGACGACGAGGACGTCCCGGCCGGCGAAGGGCTCGGCGTTGCGGTACGCGCCGGCGTGCAGGAACTCGCCGCCGAAGCCGTCCCGGCCCGGCCAGTCGGGGATCCGCGGGGTGTGGTTGAAGCCGGTGGCGACCACCACCGCGGAGCCGGTCAGCTCCCGTCCGCCGGAGGCGTGCAGCAGCCAGCCGTCGCCGTCGGGGGAGCGTTCCACGCGGGAGACCTCGACGCCGGTGACGATCTCCAGTTCGTGGTGCTCGGCGTACTTCTCCAGATAGCGCACCACGTCGTCGCGGGAGACCCAGCGGCCGAAGCGGCGCGGCATGGGCAGCCCGGGGAGCGCGGACAGGCGCCGGGTGGTGTGCAGGTGGAGACGGTCGTAGTGGCGGCGCCAGGACGCGCCGACGTCGTCGGACTTCTCCAGGATCACGGCACGGATGCCCCGGGCCCGCAGCGCGTACGCGACGGCGAGACCTCCGGGGCCGGCGCCGATGACGTAGACGGGCGTAACGGTGGGGGAGAACACGGCCATGAGCGGGAGCGTAATCACGCTTCACGTTGATGGGTCTCGGTCAAGACCGGAATTGGTTGCGGATTGATCACACCCGTAGGAGAAGTGGGTGGGACTTGTGACGTAGCCCACCTCATCTGCCGGAAACAGGCCGGATTCCGACCGGAAACCGGTCCGGAAAGCGAAAGGCCCGTGACGTCGGGCCCCGGTGCGCTGGGGCCCGACGTCACGGGTGGGCGGTGTCCTTAGACAGACGGGAAAGGACACCGCGTTCGGGAGGTTATCGCGGCTTCGAGAGCGCCATCACGATTGTGAGAGCTTCTTACTTCCGCGGCGGCCTGTCAGTTCCGCGGCAGCCTGTTAATTCCGCTTGCCCTTCTTGCCCTTGCCGTAGCTCGTCACCGTGGCGATCCAGGTGATGAAGTCGCCCGGGTCGGTGTTGGCGCCATGCCCCTCGTCCCAGTAGTAGAGGTGGTTCACGTCGTCACCGAGGTTGTCCAGGCGGGCCGCCAGGTTCGCGGAGATGACGTGCGAGGTGTCGGAGTCGCTGGTGCCGAGGCGGATCCACCAGTGCTTGGAACGGCGGTCGTTGACCTTCTCCACCAGGTGGAACATCGGGTTCATCAGGTTCAGCTTCTCGGGGATGTCGGCGGCGACCCGCTTGGTGCTGAGGCCGGTGGAGTCATTCTTCGCGCCGTACGCCGTGAAGTGGCGGGTCTCGGTGGTACCCGCTCCGAATTCATTGTTCTCGCCGGCCGACAGGTCGAAGGCGTCGAAGGCCGGGGTGTCCTTCTTGCGGGCGCCGACGTGGGTGAGGAAGTCGTCCCAGGCGAAGGTGGCCTTGCCGCCGGACCAGGTGATGAAGGTGTTCTTCGCCAGGTACGTCTCGCGATCCGAGTCCGAGAGCGCGGCGAGGTACTTGGTGGCCGACGGTTGCAGGTACTGCTCGACCAGGTAGTCGTCGTAGTTGCGGGCGGTCAGCGGGCCGAAACCGTCCAGGCCGCGCAGCTTCAGGCCCGCCTGGTACTCGGCGAACTGGGCCTTCAGGTCCTTGGAGACGCTCTGGTCGACCTGCTTGCCGGTGGAGAGGTCGTTGGTGCCCCAGTTCCACTCGTAGGCGCCGTCGGCGTGCTCCAGGTCGGTGATCGGGCACCAGGCGCCGACCGCGAAGATCGCGTCCGAGGCGTCGGCCGCGCCGAGCTCCTTCAGGTACTTGTCGTAGATCGGGCTGTCGCCGGACGCGCCCAGCAGCGAGGAGAGGGCGCCGCCCGCACTGGTGCCTGCAGAAACGATTCGCTCGACGTCGCCCGGGATCAGGCCCTTGTTCGCCCTGATGTACCGGACGGCGGCCTTGAGGTCGACGATCGCCGCGGGGGCGGTGCCGTAGTACTCGCCGTCGGAGTTCTTGAGGGTACGGCCGCGGGCGCCGGGCTCGATCACGACGTACCCGGCGGCCAGCGCGAGCAGTTGGTTGCTGGAGGTGGCGCCGCCGGTGGCGTTGGTGTTGCCGTTGGCGTTGGAGGTCGTGCCGGTGGAGGAGCTGGGCGCCGCGCCGCTCGGGGCCGCGCCGCTCGGCGGGGTGCCGCCGCCCGCCGCGGAACCGCCGCCGCCGACCGCGGTGGCGTCGGCCACCGAGGAGGGCATGTAGCCGCCGATCGAGTTGGCGAGCAGGATCGGGGCGTTCGTCGGGTCGACCGTCGTGCCGTCGATCTCGACCGGGGCGCTGACGATCAGGGACTGGTAGGTGGCGTCCACCGGGTTGGCGACGTAGGTGATCGCCTTCCAGAAGTGGTATGTCACATTGTGCTCGGTGCCCTCGGTGTCCGTGATCGTCGTCGTCAGCTTCGAATACGCGTCCACGTCGAACTTGAGGGAGTCCGAGGACGAGGAGGACTTGCTCGACGCCTGAGCGCTGAGGGCGATACCGCCGACTGCCGCGACACCGGCCGTGGCGCCGATTCCCATGACCACGGTCCTGCGCTTCACTGCCCTGTGCTTCACCTTGCTGCTCCTCGTATCCGGGCTCCTTGGCCTTGCGGCTGCGAACGTATTCTCGGCTCGACAAAATCGTCAACAATTCGCCGGAATCTCATGGGGGACCCACAGGGCCATGGGAAATGCACAGGTTTTCCTCAATCGGGTCTAGGCTGCGCTTCAGGTTCTGACGTAACGTCAGATTCATGGATGCGACGAGTTCCGACGGGATACGCACACAGTCCCCGCGATACGACCGCCCCGAACCGGACGCCTTCACCCGCCCCTACTGGGAGGCGGCGGCCGAGGGCCGGCTCCTGCTCCGCCGCTGCGGATCCTGCGGGCGGGCCCACCACTACCCCCGGGAGTTCTGCCCGCACTGCTGGAGCGAGGACGTCACCTGGGAGCGGGCGACCGGCCGCGCGACGCTCTACACCTGGTCCGTCGTCCACCGCAACGACCTCCCGCCGTTCGGCGACCGCGTCCCGTACGTGGCCGCCGTGGTCGACCTCGCGGAGGGCCCGCGCATGATGACGGAGCTGGTGACCGCCGACCCGGAGACCCTGCGCGCCGGACTGGAACTGGAGGTCGCCTTCCGGGAGGGGGCACCGGTGTTCCGCCCGGCACCGGCGCACTGAGTCCGGCCGGGCCGCGCGCAAAGGAACCCCACCGGACCGCTGCCGGGCGCCGCGCGGGAACCCGCTGGACCGCTGCCGGGCGCTGCACGGGAACCCGCTGGACAGCTGCCGGGCGCTGCACGGGAACCCGCTGGACAGCTGCCCGGCGATGCACAGAACCCCGCTGGACGGCCGCCCCGCGACGTACGGAAACCCGCTGGGCCCTCGCCCGGCCCGCACGTTTCAATAGTTCAATGGCCCTCACCGACGAACAGCCCGCCGCCCGTCGCCCCGACGCCACCCCGCACGGTCACGGTCTGCGGCTCGACCGCTGGGACCCGGACGCGGAGGCGCAGGTCGAGGCGTGGCTGCGGGCCCGTAGCGACCCGGACTTCCGCCGCTGGAACACCCCGCTCACCCCGGTGACCGACCTCGCGGGTGCCCGCGCCGTCCTGCGCAGCCAGGCGGCGGACGAGACGTGCGAGCCGTTCCGGATCGCGGACGCGGAGAGCGGTACGACCCTCGGCCATGTCGGCATCAACATGATCGACCGGACGTTCCGGACGGCCCGGGTCGGCTACTGGGTGCTGCCGGAGGCGCGGGGCCGCCGGGTCGCCACGCACGCCCTGGCCCTGGCGACGGACTGGGCCTTCGCCGAACTGGGCCTCCACCGCCTGGAACTGGGGCACGCCCTCGGCCACGACGCGTCCTGCCGGATAGCCCTGACGTGCGCCTACGGGTACGAGGGGACACTGCGGGGCGCGATGTTCGAGGCGGGCCGGAAGGACGCCTTCCGTGACGTACACCTGCACGCCCGCCTCGCGACGGACCCCGGAACCGCCCTGGGGTCCTAGATCGAATCCCAGGGGACTTCGGCCCAGGCGGCGCACAGCGCGTCGGTCAGGGCGGTGTCGTCGCCGGGGAAGGGCACGTCGTCGACAGCGGCGAGCGGCTGGGCGGGGCAGTGGGAGTAGGTCGCCGCGGCGGCGCGCAGCGAAGGCAGGTCGTCGGTGGTGAGGCGACGGGTCGACCACGGCACACCGGCCTTCGCCGACCCGCCCTGCAGCAGTTGCATGGTGATGCCGGGAAGTACCGCGGCCTCGGGCCACACGACCTGCTCCCCGTCCCAGAACGCGACGTTCCAGATCGAGCCCTCGGGCACGTACCCGTCCCGGCCCACGAACAGGGCGTCGTCGAAGCCCGCCTCCCGGGCCCGGCGCCGCTGGTACGTCAGCCCCATCGTCGCCAGGTGCTTGAGGTGCGGCAGCTCCCGCTCGTAGACGACGGTGCGCACCCGCAGGGCGGGGCCCGGAGCGACGGCAGCGTGGGCGCGGCGCTGCTCCACACGCCGCCGTACGCCCTGAACGTCACCCGCCTCACGGCCGGTGAGACCGAGGCGCTGGTCGGCCGCCTCCTGGCCCTCGGCCGCCCGGTGCCCGGACCTCGCGGAGAAGGGGCCGTGAGGACGGCCGCTCAGGGCCACAGCAGCTCCTTCCGCCAGGTGCCGTCCGCCTGCGCGACGTACCGGAGCCGGACGTGCCGTCGGTCCGGGTCGCCCTGGAAGAACTCCGCCTCCTGCGGGCGCAGGCGGTAGAGGGTCCAGGTCGGGGAGAGGGCGGCCGGGTCGGCGCGGGCGCGTTCCCAGGCCGCCTCCGACTCCTCCCGCAGCTCCTCCAGCGAGGACAGGAGCCCGCTCTGGCGGCCGGTGAGCGCCGCGGCCAGGGCGCCCGTCGAGCGGGCGTGCAGGTCGGCCTGGCTCTCCCGTGCCGGGGCCGCGGCGACAGGGCCCCGGAGCCGGACCTGGCGGCCCAGCACCGGCCAGTAGAAGGCCAGGGCCGCGTACGGGTGGGCGGTCAGCTGGTGCCCCTTGCGGCTGGTCACGTGGGACGCGAAGGACCAGCCGTGCGCGTCGGCGCCGTGCAGCATCACGATCCTCACGTCTGCCCGGCCCGCCTCGTCCGACGTGGCCAGCGACACGGTGTGCGGCTCCGGCTGCCCGGCCGCCACCGCCTCCGCGAACCACGTGGTGAAGAGAGGGAGCGGGGCATCGGGCGCCGAGTCCGGGTCGAACGGCCGTAGCTCCGTGGTCCCCGGGGACCAGACGCGGAGCGACTTCAGGAGCGCGTGAAGATCCGTTGCTGCCATGTGCCGAGTATCACTCGGTACCTCCCGCAGCCGTGTCATCAGCCACCTCGTGCGGTGGCCGGGTGGCCCTGCGGCCGAACACCGGGGCACAACCGAGCAAACCGCTGCGAACACCTGTGCCCCACCCGCACACTGTCCGGCATGAGGGGACCGAAGACCGTGAAAGTGGCCGTACGCCATGTAAACGGTGATGTCGGACGGCGCAGGACACGTGCCGTCACCTGGGCCGCCCGCGACTTCCGGCTGGTCCGGCCGGCCGCGGGCCGGGACCGGGTCGAGCTGGAGTGTCCCGTGTGCGCGGCGTCCGTCCTCGCCGAGGTCGCCGACCACGCGCGCACCCGGCGGGTGCGGAACGTCTGGGCGGCCGTGTCGGCGGTCTCCCTCCTCGTCACCGTGGCCGCCGTCGGCTACGCCGTCCACGAGGGTGGCAGGGCCCTGCCCGGGGGGCAGTCCCCGCCGGCCCTCCTCCCGGTCAGTGTGATCGTCGCCTTCGCCGGGCTCGTCCTGACGCCCACGGCGTGGGTGCGCGGCCGCCACCACATCGGCGTCGCCCTCCTCGACGCCCCCGAGCCCCGCCGCGGCCACCGGATCGTGCCGGTCCGCGGCTGAGAGCTGGGCTGGAAGGGCCGTACGTTGACCGCGGGCCGGTGGGGGCTGATCGCGCAGTTCCCCGCGCCCCTTTGGGGCGCTGCGGTCAGTGCCGGGCGAACTGCACCCCGGTCCGCTGCACCACGTCCGGGCGTACGGCGAGGGCCGGCACCGTGAGCTGTTCCCCGTAGATGTCGGTGAGGCGGATCCCGGCGCCGCAGCCGGTGCCCTGTTCGGAGAGGAAGTAGTTGTAGTCGGTGCGGGTCAGCGCCAGCCAGCCGCCGCTCGTGCGGACTTCCAGGCGGGCCAGCGGGTTGCGGTGGCCGATCGCCTGGATGCCGCACCAGTACTGGGTGGAACCGGTCTTGTAGCGGATCGAGACCGTGTCCGAGGTGGCCGGGCTGAGCAGGCTCCAGGTGATCGCGATCCGGCCCGCGGAGAGGGGGGCGAGCTTCGCGAACGCCTGCTGGCTCAGGTCGAGTTGGCCGGTCTTGCAGGGTGCCGGGCACTCGTTGGTGATCCGTACGGTGATGGACGTGCCGCTCGCCGCGCGGACGGAGACGTACGCTCCGCAGGCCTTCGCCGTCTCGTAGTCGGCGGTGTTCATCGCCGCGGTCATCACGTCGGAGGTCGGGCCGTAGGAGCAGGCGCCGTCGCCGTTGCCGACGTCGTAGGAGGTGGCTACCCCCTGGTAGGTGGTGCCGGGGCGGATCCGGCCGGCCGCGGGGGCCGTGGTGGTGGCGGAGGAGGCGTGGGGCGTGCCGGTCGCCGGGCGCTTGGCCGGGGTGGCGGACGGGGACGCCGACGGGGATGCCGACGGGCTGGTCCGGCCGCTCGCCGACGGCTTCGGTGACGCGGTCGACGGCTTCGGTGACGTCGCCGTGGCCGCCGTCGAACGCGGCGCGGCTTCGGCCGCGGACACCGACCGGTCCTGCCCGGCGGCGCCGGCCGCGGCGCCGGGGCGGAAGGCCACGACCAGGGTCACGACCAGGGCGACGACGGCCACGGCGGCCACCGAGACCAACGGGCCGCGCACCGGGCGCCATTCGAAGTCCCGGTCCGGCTGCGGGCGGCGGCGATGTGAGGAGGAGGCCACGGAGGGATCCTTACGCGATTCGGCGGTGCACGTCCTTCGAACATCGAAGCTTCCGGTACGACAGTTGCCGCCGGGGCCCAGGAGGTTGCCGCCGTCCCGTGGATTTCCGCAGCCGCTCGCGAAGCCCGTGTCACCCCCTCCCCAGCACCACCGTCCCCGACGAGCAGAACCAGCCCCCCGTCCCCGACGCCACCCCCAGCTCCGGCAGCCCCCCGCCGGCCCGCCGCACCTGCCGCTGCCCGGCCTCCCCGCGCAGCTGCCGTACCGCCTCCACGAGGAGGAACAGGCCCCGCATGCCCGGGTGTTGGGCCGACAGGCCGCCGCCGTCCGTGTTCACCGGGAGCTCCCCGCCCGCGACCCGCAGCCGCCCCTTCTCCACGAAGGCCCCGCCCTCGCCCTTCGCGCAGAAGCCCAGGTCCTCCAGGGTGACGAGGGTCATGTAGGTGAAGGCGTCGTAGATCTCCGCGAAGTCGACGTCGGCGGGCGTGATCCCCGCCCGCCGGAAGGCGAGTTGCCCGCTCACCGCCGCCGGGGACACCGTGAAGTCCGGCCACTCCGACATCGTGGCGTGGGAGAGGCACTCACCCGTGCCGAGGACCCACACCGGGGCGGTACGGCAGTCCCGTACGTACTCCTCGGCCGCCAGCAGCACCGCCGCGCCGCCGTCCGAGCGGATGCAGCAGTGCAGTTTGGTGAAGGGGTCGGCGATCATCGGTCCTGACAGGACCTCGTCGACCGTGATCGGGGTGCGGAACATCGCGTCCGGGTTCAGCGCCGCGTTCGCCCGGGCCTGGACCGCGACCTGTGCCAACTGCTCGATGGTGGTGCCGTGTTCGATCATGTGGCGGCGGGCGGCCATCGCGTACTTCGCGATGAGGGTGTGGCCGTAGGGGACCTCGAACTGCAGGGGGCCGCGGGTGCCGAAGGAGAGGTTCCCGGTCCGCCGCCCCGCCCGGATGTCGGCGCGGGCCGTCGAGCCGTACACCAGCAGGACCGCGTTGGCGTGGCCCGCGGCTATCGCGTCCGCCGCGTGGGCCGCCATGACCTCCCAGGTCGAGCCGCCGACGGCGGTGGAGTCGGCCCAGGTGGGGCGCAGGCCCAGGTACTCGGCCACCTCCACGGGCGCCAGCGTGCCCAGCCCGGCCGACGCGAAGCCGTCCACCACCTCACGATCCAGGCCCGCGTCGGCCAGCGCGCGGCGGGCCGCCTGGGCGTGCAGGGCGTAGGGGGTGGCCTCGTCCACCCGGCCGCAGTCGGACAGGGCCACGCCGACCACGGCGACCTTGCGGGGTCCAGTCATGAATCTGACGGTACATCAGATCCGCCCGCCGCCGCCCCTGTGCATCTGCGGCCGACGCCCCTAGCATGACGGGCCGTCAGATCGTCAGGAGGTCCGGTCATGGACGCCCGCTTCACCGACGAGCAGGACGAGATCCGGCGCGCCCTGCGTGAACTGCTCCACAAGCGCTGCGGTACGGAGGGCGTGCGGGCCGCCGTGGACAGGGCGGAGGGGTACGACCCCGGCCTGTGGACCGCCCTCGGCGAACAACTCGGCCTGCCCGGCCTCGCCCTGCCCGAGCAGTACGGCGGCGCCGGCTGCACCCGCACCGAAGTCGCCCTGGCCGCCGAGGAGCTGGGGCGGGCGCTGGCCCCCACCCCGTTCCTCGCCACCGCCGTGCTCGCCGCCCCGCTGCTGCTCGCCCTCGGCACCGACGCCCAGCGTGCCGAACTGCTCCCGAGGATCGCCGACGGCGGCCTCACCGCCGCCCTCGCCGTCCCCGGCACCCGGCTCGGCACCGCCCTCGCGCTCACCGGGCCGCCCGGCGCCGACTGGGCGGGCGGCGGACGGGCCGGAGGTGTCCAGGCGCGGCGCGCGGCGGACCGGTGGCGGCTGTACGGGGAGGCCGACCAGGTGCTGGACGGGCACCGCGCCGGGCTGCTGCTCGTGCCCGCGCACACCGGGGGGTACGCCCGCTCGCGCGTCCTCCTCTTCCTGGTGGCGGGGGACGCGGCCGGGGTCGTACGGACCCGGCGGACCGGCCTCGACGCCACCCGCAGCCAGGGACGTGTGCAACTGCGGGACGTGCAGGCCGAGTTGCTCGGCTCCGACGAGGACACCGACGTCCGGGACGCCCTCGCCGGCCTCGGCGACCTCGTGGCCGCCGTGCTCGCCGCCGAGGCCGTGGGAGCCGCCGACCGGGCGCTGGAGCGGACCGTGGAGTACGTGAAGCAGCGGGAGCAGTTCGGACGGGCGATCGGGTCGTTCCAGGCGGTCAAGCACCGGCTGGCCGACGTGTACGTGGCGGTGCGGGCGGCCCGGTCGGCGGCCTACTACGCGGCCTGGGCGACCACGCACGGGGAACCGGTGGGCGGGCTGGCGCTCGCGCAGGCGCTGGAGGCGCTGCGGACCGCGGCCGGGGAGGGCATCCAGCTGCACGGCGGGATCGGGTTCACCTGGGAGCACGAGGCGCATCTGTACTTCAAGCGGGCCGCCGGGGACGAGCTGCTGTTCGGGCCGGGGCACCGGCTGCGCGCGCACGCGGCCGAGGCGGCCGGGCTGTTCGCGGGACAGGAGGTGGCGGTGTGATCGGCGAACGGCTGGTGCAGCGGGTGTCCGCCACCCGGGGGTTCGCCAAGGTGGCCCCGCACGTGGTCCCGGCCCTGGACCGGGCCGTGCACCGGCTCAGCCGCGGCCGGGTGCTGCTCAGCGCACAGATGCTGCCCGGGGTGATCCTCACCTCCACCGGCGCGCGCAGCGGGCGGCCCCGCCGTACGCCGCTGGCGTGCATGCCCGAGGGAGACGGCTGGTTCCTCGTGGGGTCCAACTTCGGGCGCACCGGCCATCCCGCCTGGACGTACAACCTCCTCCAGCATCCCGCCGCCGAGATCAGCTGGAAGGGCCGGGACATCCCGGTCACCGCCCGGCTGCTGGAGGGGGCGGAGCGGGCGGACGCCTGGCGGCTGCTGCTGGTGTTCTGGCCGCCGTACGCCGCCTACCAGGAGCGGGTGGACCGGGAGATCCGGATCTTCCGGCTCGACAGGGCGTAGACGCGGGCCGTGGTCACAGGGCGTGCTGGGCTAGGAGCAGCGCTCCGATGCCCAGCATCGCCGCCCCCGAGGTGCGGGTGACCGCGCGGGCCGCCTTCGGGCGGGCCGCGAGCAGGCGGCGGGCGAGGATGCCGACGGTCAGGTAGACGGCGGTGCAGCAGGCCATGTGGAGGGTGCCGAGCACGGCCGTCTGCAGGGCTATGGGCGGGTGGCCGCCCCGGGTGACCAGGAACTGGGGGAGCACGGAGAGGTAGAGCAGCAGCGCCTTGGGGTTGAGGCCGCTGATCGCCGCGCCGCGCCAGAAGCCGTCCGCCCCGGCCGCCGCCTCCTGCGGGACCGCCGGGCGGCGCAGCACGCCCCAGCCCAGCCACAGCAGGTATCCGGCGCCGGTCACGGTCAGTGCCGTGAGCAGCCCCGGGGAACTCGCCACCAGCACCGCGAGGCCGGCCACCGCCAGCGCGGTGTGCAGCGCGTACCCCGCCATCAGGCCCGCCACCGCGCGCGGTACCGAGCGGCCGCGCACCCCGGCGGCGATCACGTACGCCCAGTCGGCGCCCGGCACGCAGACCAGCAGCAGGTCGACGGCGAGGAAGGAGAGCAGCAGTCCGGTGTCCATGGAAGGGACATTAGGCGCGATTGGCCCGAAAGTGTTGCCGAAATTTGCTCGGGAAAGGGGGTATCGGGGGAGAATCTTCTCCATGGACGACGTGGACCGGAAAATCCTTGCCGAGCTCCAGCAGGACGGGCGGCTGACCGTGACCGAGCTGGCCGGGCGGGTGCGGCTGAGCGTCTCGCCGTGCCACCGCCGGCTGCGCGAGCTGGAGCGGTCGGGGGCGATCAGCGGGTACCGGGCGGTGGTGGACCCGGCCGCCGTGGGGCTGACCTTCGAGGCGCTGGTCTTCGTGTCCATGCGGCAGGAGGACCGGGACACGGTCGCCGACTTCGAGCGGGCGCTCGCGGAGATCCCCCATGTGCTGGACGCGCAGCGGCTGTTCGGCGAACCCGACTACCTGCTGCGGGTGGCCACCGCCGACCTCGCCGCCTTCCAGCGGCTCTACGACGAACGGCTCGCGACCCTGCCGGGCGTGCAGCGCCTCACCTCGACGCTGGTGATGAAACACGTGGTCCGGGACCGCCCGCTGCCCGCGTGACGGAACGCATGCCGGAACGCGTAGCGGAACAGGCGGCGGCCCACCTCGGGGTGAACCACCGCCTGCCAGACAGGACCCGGGGCGCGGACTACTTCGTGGGCTTCTTCCCGGTCACGCCCAGGTGCACCAACAGCGCGAGGTTCGGCTTGAGTTCGGCCTGCTTCACACCCCAGGTCTGGAAACCCTTCTGGTGCGCGGCGACGGCCGCGAGCATCGCGACCAGCGAACCGGCGACGGCCGCCGGGTTCACGTCCTTGTCGACCTTGCCCTTGGACTGCAACTCCGCGATGGAGTCGGTCAGGGAGTTGTTCACCGAGTTCAGGATCTTCATACGGATCTTGTAGAACCGTTTGTCCCCCTCGGCCGCCCCCAGGTCGACCACGCGCAGGATCGCGTCGTTCTTGCGCCAGAACTCCAGGAAACCGTCCACGAGTTCCTGCGCGGTCGCCCAGCCGGCCTTGCCGACCCAGGAGCGCCCTGCCAGCAGCTGGGTCAACTGGCCGCCCTCGGTGGCCATTTGCTCGGCGATCTCCAGGACGGCGCCCTCGACGTCCGGGAAGTACTGGTAGAAGGTCGCGGGCGAAGTGCCCGCCTTCCGGGCGACATCGATGACCTTGACGTCCCGGTAAGGGGAGGAGCTGAGCATCTCGCTGAGGCAGTCGAGCAGCTTCTGCCGGGTCGCCTGCCCACGCCGGCCGGCCACGCGGCCGTCGACGGTACGCACTTGTCCTGTCATGCCGTCAGCTTACCGAGGGGTGATCGGAGCGCGATTCGGCCGACTGCAAATGGGGTGCACAGGTGTACGGGGTGGCTGCGCGGAAGGGAAACGGAAGGGAAAGCGCCGGTCACTCCGGGCGGGTGCGGCTGGTCTGCGCGGGGCGGGCCGGGCGGTTACTTTGACGACATGGCCGAAAACAGGGCATCCGGATACGCGGAGGGCGTCCCGTGCTGGGCGGACGTGCAGCTCCCCGACGTCGAGGCGGGCAAGCGGTTCTACGGCGGGCTCTTCGGGTGGACCTTCGAGGACGCCGGAGGAGAGGCCGTATGGGCCCTGCTCGACGGCGCGGTGGTCGCCAGGCTGGCCCGGAAGCGGGACGGCCGGATGCCCACCGTCTGGACGGTGTACTTCGCGACCCCGGACGCCAGGGACCTCGCCCGCCGGATCCTCGCCGCCGGCGGGCAGATCGTCAACGACCCGGCGCCCGTCCGCGACCTCGGCACCGCCGCCCTGGCCGCCGACCCCACGGGCGCCGTCTTCGGCATCTGGCAGGCCGGGCGCCACCCCGGCTTCGGCGTCCGGCACGCCCCCGGCAGCTTCGCCTGGGCGCAGCTCTACACCAGCGACACCGACACGGCGAACACCTTCTACGGCCACCTCTTCACCGACGCCCTCTTCGGCGCCGACGCCGATCCGGACTTCGGCCGCGCGCCGGTGACCGAGGTGTTCGCGGCCGGGATGCCGTCCCAGTTCGTCGTCCACTTCCGCACCGGGGACGTGGCGGCCGCGGTCGGGGCCGTACAGCAGCTGGGCGGCCGGGTCCAGGCGCCGCCCTTCGACACGTCGTACGGAAAAGTGGCCGTCGTGACCGACAATCAAGGGGCGTCCTTCGCGCTGCTGGAACGCTGAGGCCGGAAAAGTACGGCTCTCGGCGGGTAAATGTCTTATTTTGCCATGGGACACCCCGATTGATCACCTGGTTCGCAACCTGTGCCCGAGCCAGGAAGAATCGGGGTGCGTACCGCCATGGCGGTGCGGTGGTGAGACGCTGCACGGGGTCGCGTACATATGTAGGTGGACGAGGCCCGTACGGGGAGGTGGCAGGCAAGTGGTGGATCAGCTGACGCAGCACGATCCGCGGCGGATCGGGCCGTTCGAGGTGCTGGGACGGCTGGGGGCCGGCGGCATGGGGCTGGTCTATCTGGCGCGCTCGGCGTCCGGCCGGCGCGTGGCGATCAAGACCGTCCGGACCGAGCTCGCCGAGGACCAGCTGTTCCGGGTCCGCTTCACCCGCGAGGTGGAGGCGGCCCGCGCGGTCTCCGGTTTCTACACGGCCGCCGTCGTCGACGCCGACCCGCGCGCGGCCGTGCCGTGGCTCGCGACCGCGTACGTACCGGCGCCCTCCCTCGAAGAGATAGTGAACGACTGCGGCCCGCTCCCGGCCCAGGCGGTCCGCTGGCTCGCGGCGGGCGTCGCGGAGGCGCTCCAGTCGATCCACGGCGCCGGACTCGTCCACCGGGACCTCAAGCCGTCCAACGTCCTCGTCGTCGAGGACGGCCCCCGGGTCATCGACTTCGGTATCGCCTCCGGTGTCTCGAACACCCGGCTGACGATGACGAACGTCGCGGTCGGCACCCCCGCCTACATGTCCCCGGAGCAGGCCAAGGACTCCCGCAGCGTCACCGGCGCCAGCGACGTCTTCTCCCTCGGCTCCATGCTCGTCTTCGCCGCCACCGGCCACCCGCCCTTCCACGGCGCCAACCCGGTCGAGACCGTCTTCATGCTCCTGCGGGAGGGCCCCGACCTCGAAGGCCTCCCGGACGAGCTGCGCCCCCTCATCGAGTCCTGTATGCAGATGGAGGCCGCGGGCCGCCCCAACCCGGCCGACCTCCAGGCCCAGCTGGCGCCCCACCTCTTCGGCTCCGGCTCCGACGACAGCGGTACGGCGTCCGCCTGGCTGCCCGAGAAGGCGGTCGGCCTGATCGAGTCCCGCCGCGGCGGCCGCCCGGCCGTGAAACCCTCCGCCAACCCGTCCGGCGCCCGCAGCGCCGGCCGTCTCGCGGTCCCCCCGCCGCCCTCCTACGACCCCGCGGTCCCGGCCCCGGTCCCCGTCGGCGCCCCCGGCCCCGACACCGGGCCGGTCCGCCTCGCCGGCGCCCAGGTGCCGATCGGCCCCGGCCCGCGTGTCGCCGACGCCCGCGCCGCCGCCGTGAAGGCGCCGCCGCCCGAGGCCGGCCTGGTGGCCAGCTGGTCCCGCCCGCACCCCGGTGTCAACGGCGCCGACCCCGCCGTACCGCCGGTCCCCGGCCTGCCCACGGAGACGGCGTCCGGCTGGCGGCCCTGGCGGTTCCGGATGTCCAACGACGTCTGGGGCACCCCGTCCGTCGACGGCGACCTCGTCTACGTCACCTCCTTCGAGGTGCACGCCCTCGACGTGGCCACCGGCCGCCGCCGCTTCAAGACCCGCGACGTCGCCTGGTCCATGGCGGTCGCGGACGGCCGTATCCACGCCTCCGACGGCCCCACCCTGTTCGCCCTGGAGGCCCGCGAGGGCGGCGACCTGTGGCGGCTGTCCACCGACGCCTGGGTGTACTCGCTCAAGGCCGACCGCGGCACCCTCGTCACCGGCACCCGGGGCGGCGGCGTCCAGGGCTGGGAGGCCTCCAACGGGCAGAAGCTCTGGGAGCTGTCCGGCGCCCAGACCGACTTCGAGACCCCCGAGTCCGGTCCCTCCCTCCATGACGGCACGGTCTACGTCTGGCAGGACGCGCGCCTGCGCGCCCTCGACGCCCGGACCGGCGACGAACGCTGGTCCTACCCCGTCGGCGACGCGGCCTCCTGCGGCGGCGTCCCGATCCGCCTCACCCACGCCGACGACGGCTTCGTGTACGCCTCCGCGGGCACCCGCGTGATCGCCCTCGACACCGCGACGGGCCGGGTCCGCTGGCACTTCGAGGCCCCCGCCGTCTTCCTCTCCCCGCCCACCTACGTACCCGGTCCCGCCGTCACCGGCGGCGGCATCTACCTCGCCGACTACCTCGGCACCGTCTACGCCCTCGACGCCACCGACGGCCGCGACCGCTGGCGCATCGCGACGGAGGCCCGCGCCTCGATCGAGCCGGTACTCGTCGCCGCCGGCCACGTCCACGTCGGCAGCGGCAAGGGCCTGTACACGCTGGACGCGGTCACCGGCACCCCCAAGTGGCGCTTCCAGGCGGGCGGCGATGTCGTGGGCGCCCCGGCGGTCGCCGAGGGCCGCATCCACTTCGGCTCAACCGACCACCTCCTCTACACCCTCAAGGCCGACGACGGCCGGCTCCGCTGGAAGCTGGCGACGGGAGGAGAGATCACCGGGTCGCCGGTGGTGCGGGACGGGGTGGTGTACGCGTGCAGCAAGGACCGGTGCGTGTACGCGTTGGACGCCGAGAAGGGCACCGGCACGGCCCGGACCGCGTGAGCGCCGTGGGTTCACCGCGCCGCCGTGGGGGCTTGTCGCGCAGTTCCCCGCGCCCCTGAGGGGCGCCGGTGCGGCGCCCCTTTCTTTTAGGGGCGCGGGGAACTGCGCGAACGGCCACGACGTACCCGCAGTCGCCCGGCGGCAGCAAGTGGCACTCTCTTCGGCGCTCAGGGGCTGCCCGGGACGGCCGTCGTACCAGTTGGTCGCACGGAAGGGCTGCGCACGGCGGCCGCCGCTCGGGGTGGGAGTCGGCTCCCAAAGCGAACGCTACGCCCGGGCGCCCCGCGCCGCCACGCGGTGCCTCAGCGGGTACGGGGAGTCGTGCGCGGCCGGTCGGCGAACAGCTCCGCCTGCCGCTCGCCCGGCAGGTTGCCCAGCGTGATCAGATGCGGGGCCGCGGCCCACCCCCGCTCCCGCGCCGCCTCCTTCGCCGCCCACAGCGCCCGCACACTCCCCTGCACCCCCTCGGTCGGATACCCGGCGATGACGGAGGCGCACCGCACGGCCGCCGGCAAGGCCCGACCGGGCGCGGTCACTTCCGACACCAGCCCCACCTCGTACGCCCGCCGGGCGGAGACCCGCTCGGCGTTGCCCATCAGCACCATCCGGGCCACCTCCCCGTACGGCATCCGCTGTGCCATCAGCACCGACTCGTACGCGCTGACCATGCCGTAGGAGGTGTGCGGGTCGAAGAAGGCCGCGGTCTCGTCGGCGATGACGAAGTCGCACTCGCCGAGGAGGTAGAAGGCACCTCCGCAGGCCATCCCGGCCACGGCGGCGATCACCGGCTTCCACAGGTCGTTCGACTTGGGCCCGATCGCGATCAGCGGATCGTCCTGGCTGTACGGCGACGACGGCTGCGGTACGACGGCGTCCCGGTCGAGGCCCGTGCTGAAGGCGCGCCCGCCTGCGCCGGTGAGGACGACGGCCCGTACGGCGTCGTCGAAGCGCAACGCCCGCCAGACAGAGACGAGTTCGGTGGCGGTCGCGAGGTCGATGGCGTTCAGCCGCTCGGCCCGGTCGAGGGTGAGGACGGCGACGCCGGTGTCCTTGTCCGTGTCGAGGCGCAGACTCACGGCCGCTCCAGGACCCACTGCGGGAGACCGTCCGCGAAGACCGCCTGCACCCGGGCGCCGATCCGGATCCGGTCCGGGGGGAGGGAGTCGAGGGGGGCTCCCGCCCCGCTCACCACGTTTCCCACGAGCCGTATCCGGGGCGCGTCGTCCAGCTCCACGACCACGACGTTGTACGGCGCCTGCGCCGCGTACTCGGGGAGCAGCGGCGGATGCGGGACGACGTACGACCAGATCCGCCCCCGCCCGCTCGTCGGCCGCCACCCGCTCGCGAAGGACTGGCAGTGCGGGCAGCAGGGGCGGGGCGGGAAGCGGGGTTCGTGGCAGTCGGCGCAGGCCTGGACGCGGAGTTCGCCGCGGGCCGCGTACTCCCAGAAGGGGGCGCCGTCGGTGTCGGTGGCCGGTCGCAGCATCTCAGCTCCGGTTGGTGAGGAGGAGGGCGGAGGTCGGGACCCCCTCGCCGGCGGTGACCAGGCAGGTGGCGGCGCCCGGCACCTGGGCGGTGCTGGTGCCGCGCAGCTGCTTGACGCCCTCGGTGATGAGGTTGAAGCCGTGCACGTAGGCCTCGCTGAGCCCCCCGCCGCCGGTGTTGAGGGGCAGCCGCCCGCCGATCTCCAGGGCGCCCCCCTCCGTGAACGCCCCGCCCTCCCCTCGGCCGCAGAAGCCGTACCCCTCCAGGGAGAGCGGGATCAGGGCGCTGAAGGCGTCGTAGATCTGGGCGACGTCGACGTCCTCGGGGGTGAGGTCGGAGTGTTTCCACAGGTGGCGGGCGGCGGTCCAGGCGGGGCCGGTGAGGGGGTCGTCGTTCCAGTAGTTGACCATGCCGTGGTGCTGGGCGGGGAGGCCCTGGGCGGCGGAGTGGACGTAGACGGGGGTCCGCCGGCAGTCCCGGGCGCGCTCGCTGCTCACGACCACACAGGCCAGTGCGCCGTCCGTCTCCAGGCAGTTGTCGAAGAGGCAGAGGGGCTCGCTGATCCACCGGGAGGTCATGTACATCTCGCGGGTGAGGGGCCGGTCGTACATCACGGCGGCGGGGTTCTGGTTCGCCCGGTTGCGGCAGGCGAGGGCGACGTTGAACAGGTGATCCCGGGTGGCGCCGTACTCGTGCATGTAGCGGCGCGTGAGCATGGCTATCTCGTCGGCGGGCCGGAGGAGGCCGAAGGGGCGGGTCCACTGGGCGGGGGTCGGGAGCTGGACGGCGGTGTTGGTCCACGGCCGGCGCCCGCTGCCCCGCTTCCGCGACCGCCACGCCACCCCCACCGTCGCCTGCCCGCTCGCGATCGCGGCGGCCAGGTGCGCGACCGTGGCACAGGAGCCGCCGCCCCCGTACCCCACCTTGCTGAAGAAGGTCAGGTCACCGAGGCCGACCGCCTTCGCCAGCTCCACCTCGTCCGTCTCCTCCATGGTGAAGGAGGCGAGGGCGTCGACCTCGCCGGGCGCGATGCCGGCGTCGTCGAGGGCGGCCAGGACGGCCCGGCAGGCGAGGGTCTTCTCGTCCTCGTCCAGCCGTTTGGCGAAGGGGGTCTGCCCGATCCCGACGATGGCGGTGGCGTCCTTGATGCCCCTGAGACCGGCCATGTGCCCGCACCTCCACGGCTGTCGCGGTTTGCTGACAGCTCGTCAGGCTACAGCTAATCTGACGGTCAGTCAGCTATGCGTCCGGGGAGGCCGGTTGTGCGCGGTGACATGGAGTGGGGGACCGTTCCGGGACTGGTGCGGTCGGCGGCGAAGCGGTACGCGGACGTCGAGGCGGTGGTGGACGGCCGGACCCGGATCACGTACGCGGAACTGGGCGTCCGGGTGGAACGGGCGGCGGCCGCGTGCATGGCGGCCGGCGTCGAGGCGGGCGACCGGGTGGGCATCTGGGCGCCGAACTCCCTGGACTGGATCGTCGCGGCGCTGGGCGCGGTGTCGGCGGGCGGGGTGCTGGTCCCGCTGAACACCCGCTTCAAGGGGACGGAGGCGGCGGACGTGCTGCGCCGCAGCGGGGCCCGGCTGCTGTTCGTGACGGGGACGTTCCTGGGGACCTCGTACGTGGCCTCGCTGCGCAGGGCGGCGGGGGGCGGCGACGGGGACGGGGAGGCGGCCGGGGGCGGCCGGGGGCCCCTGCCGGGGCTGCCCGCCCTCCGGCAGGTGGTGGTGCTGTCGGAGGACGCGCCGGTGGACTTCCGTACCTGGAAGGACTTCCTGGCGGGCGGGGAGGGGGTGGGGGCCGGCGAGGTCGCTGCCCGGGCGGGCGGGCTGGACGGTGGCTGTCTGTCCGACATCGTCTTCACGTCCGGTACGACGGGCCGCCCGAAGGGCGCGATGATCACCCACGCGCAGACCCTGCGGGCGTACGAGATCTGGGCGGACCTGGCGGGCCTGCGCACCGGCGACCGCTACCTGATCGTCAACCCCTTCTTCCACACCTTCGGCTACAAGGCCGGGGTCGTCGCGTGCCTGATGCGCGGGGCGACGATGATCCCGCAGCCGGTGTTCAACGTGGCGACGGTCCTCGCGAACGTCGCGTCGGAACGGGTGTCGGTACTGCCCGGCCCACCGACCCTCCACCAGTCCCTCCTCGACCACCCGGCCCGCGACACCCACGACCTCTCCGCCCTGCGGCTGGTGGTGACGGGCGCGGCCGTCGTACCCCTCCTCCTCGTCGAGCGCCTGCGCGGCGAACTCGGCGTCGAGACGGTCCTGACCGCCTACGGCCTCTCCGAGACGAGCGGGATCGTGACGATGTGCCGCCGGGGCGACGACCCGACGGTGATCGCGTCCACCTCGGGCCGTGCCATACCCGGCACGGAGGTGCGGGTGGACGGGGCGGCGCCGGGGGAGCCGGGGGAGGTCCTGGTCCGCGGCTTCAACGTGATGCGCGGCTACTACGAGGACCCGGCGGCGACGGCCGGGACGCTGACGGAGGACGGCTGGCTGCGCACCGGCGACATCGGCGTCCTCGACCCGGCCGGCAACCTCCGCATCACCGACCGCCTGAAGGACATGTTCATCGTCGGCGGCTTCAACGCCTACCCGGCGGAGATAGAGCAACTCCTCGGCCTGCACCCCGACGTGGCCGACGTGGCGGTGATCGGCGTACCGGACGGGCGGCTGGGCGAGGTCGGCAAGGCGTTCGTGGTGCGGCGGCCGGGGGCGGTGCTGACGGCCGACGACCTCATCGCCTGGTCCCGCCGGGAGATGGCGAACTACAAGGTCCCGCGGACGGTGGACTTCGTGACGGAACTACCGCGGAACGCGAGCGGGAAGGTGGTGAAGGGGGAGCTGCGGGCCGGCGGCCCCAGGCCGTAGCCCATCGGGCGGGCCGGCGGGTGGAACATGCCGCCGCGAACACCGGTGGTCCCCACTCCTTCGCCGGACGCACCAGGCCGCGGCGGCTCCCCCTCCGCGCCGCCGCGGCCTTCCCCGTCTCGGTGTGGTCCGGTCAGGCGGTCTCGTCCGTGGCGTGCGAGTTGTCCGGCGTGACCGTGGTGTCCTCGTCGTCCGCCTTGAGGATCGTGGCGCTGAGCGGCTCGCTGGTGGCGTGGCTGTTCAGCGT
>NZ_JBHXLU010000092.1:0-47727 GCF_042720695.1 Streptomyces sp. NPDC058457
GCCCCCCCCCGGGGCCCCCCCCAAAACAAAAACACCCCCCCCGCCCCCGGGGGGGGCCCCCCCGCGACCCCCCGCCCCCCCCCCCCGCGCCCCCCCCCCCCCACCGCGGGGGGGGCCGCCCGGCCCGCACCACCCTGCCAGATCCTCTGGCAACCACCCAGCTAGCTAGCTCTTGTCAGGAGACTCTCGATGCGCAGAATGCGCTCTTCGGCGGCGTTCGTCGCCGCTGCCGTGGTGGCCGGCGGCATCGCCCTCGCCAGCCCGGCGGTCGCCGACCCGGACGCCGGTGCCTTCCGCCAGCTGGTCGGCGTGGGCTCGGACACCACGCAGGACGTGCTGAACGCCCTGGCCGGTGACACCGTCAACGGCACCAGCTACTCCGCCACCGCGGTGAAGTCGGCGAACGGCGCGGGCATCGCGTCGTACGACGCGATCGAGCCCGGCACCGGCTCCACCACCTCCTCCATCAAGACCCGCACGGACGGCCCGTCCTTCCTGCGCCCGAACGGCTCCGGCAACGGCCGTCTCGCCCTCAGCGAGGCCCTGACCGGCGACAAGTTCCCGACCAGCGCCGGTGTCTCCATCAGCGGCCAGGTCGACTTCGCCCGTTCCTCCGGCGGCCCGTCCGTCTCCGGCACCGCGCTGACCTACATCCCGATGGCGCGGGACGCGGTCGGCGTCGCGGTCAAGGGCTCGGCCCTGGACACGCTGACCGTGGACCAGCTGCACGACATCTACTCGGGCACGCTCACCACGGTGAACGGCCAGACGGTGCACCCGCGGATCCCGCAGTCCGGCTCCGGCACCCGCAAGTTCTTCCTCGCGGCGATCGGCCTGACCGACGCGACGCTCTCCCCGAGCGTCACCACCGTCCAGGAGAACCAGGCCAACCCGGCCCTCACCGAGGACGGCGCGCTCGTCCCGTTCTCCGTCGGCTCCTGGATCGCCCAGAACAACGGCATCTCCCCCGACTACAGCAAGACGGCGGCCGCGGCCGGCGGTCACCTGGCCGCCGTCCAGCTGCCCGGCGACACCGGCGCCACCAGCCCGGTCACCACGGTGAACGGCAAGCTTGCCCCGGTCAACGCCTACTACGAGAACTCGACCTTCGGCCGCGACGTCTACAACGTCGTCCCGAGCCGCGCGATCGACACCGGCAGCATCTTCTTCGACAAGGACCTGTACGACGTCTTCGTCACCAGCGGCAGCCACAGCGCCGAGCTGGCGTCGGACGCCGCCGAGTCGGTCATCTCCAAGTTCGGCTTCGTCAACGAGTCCTACAACGGCTCCATCTCGGTGGCCAAGCACGCCAAGCTCGGCGGCCTGGAGGAGTCCGGCGTCGACGCCTCGGTGCCCGGCGCCCCCACGGTGAAGGCCTCCGTCGGCGACGCGAGCCTGAAGCTGTCCTGGACCGCCCCGTCCGCCACCGCGCTGCCGGTCACCGACTACCGGATCACCCTGACCGACGCGGACGGCGGCGTCGTCGCCGT
This sequence comes from Streptomyces sp. NPDC058457, assembly GCF_042720695.1. NCBI lineage: Bacteria > Bacillati > Actinomycetota > Actinomycetes > Kitasatosporales > Streptomycetaceae > Streptomyces > Streptomyces sp. NPDC058457. The sequence continues at coordinate 1,491 of NZ_JBHXLU010000092.1, forward strand.
CAAGGACGTCGCTGCCACCGCCACGTCGTACTCCTTCACCGGCCTGACCAACGGCACCTACACCGCCACGGTCACCGCCGACAACCTCAACGGCACCGGTGCCGCGGCCACCTGGACCGGCGCGGTCAAGTACGCGAGCAAGACGGTGGCCACCACCGCGACCACCGCCTACGGCAAGACCCCGAAGGTCGTCGTCACCGTCACCGACACGCACAGCGTCGCGCCGACCGGCAAGGTCACCGTCAAGGACGGCACCACCGTCCTCGGCACCGGCACCCTGGACTCGTCCGGCAAGGTCACCATCGGCCTGTCGAACCACCTCAAGGTCGCCACCCACTCCCTGTCGGTCTCCTACGCGGGCAGCTCCAGCCTGAACGCGTCCTCGACGACCGTCTCCCTGAAGATCACCAAGGCGACGGCGTCGGTCTCCACCTCCGCCCCGACCTCGGTGAGCCACACCGCCAAGGCCAAGGTCACCGTCAAGGTCACCGCGACCGGCACCACCCCGACCGGCACCGTCCGCATCTACCAGGGCACCAAGGTCATCGCGACCGGCACCCTGAGCAGCGGCAAGGTCGTCGTCACCCTGCCGAAGCTGGCCAAGGGCAAGCACACCCTGCACGCCTTCTACGTCGGCTCCTCGACCGTGAACTCGAAGACCGGCGCCAACTTCACCATCACCTCCAAGTGACCGTCTGACGGGCCCGCCGGGAGCCTCGTACGGCTCCCGGCGGCCCCTCACTCATTCTTCGAAGGAGGCGGGCCGCCATGACCGTCGCCGTACCGACACCGAAAACCCTGGCTCCGGCCGTGCCCCGCAGGCCCGTCCGCAGCCTCACCTTCGTCCGCCACCTCTCGCGCGGCGGACTGCTCAGCCTCGCCGCCCTGCTGCTCGGCATCACCGCCCAGCTGCTGGTGTTCAGCGGCGCCCAGGAACACTCCGCCCAGCACGCCGACTTCGACCAGCTCCGCGAGCAACTCGCCCTGGGCACCGCCCCGGTGGCCCAGACCGGGCAGGACGGCAAGCTGCTGGCACCCGGCACGCCGGTCGCGCTCATCCAGGTGCCGAAGCTGGGCCTGAGCCAGGTCGTCCTGGAGGGCACCGACTCCTCCGTCATGACCGACGGCCCCGGGCACCGCCGGGACACCCCGATGCCCGGCCAGGCCGGCACCAGCGTGCTGATGGGGCGGGCAGGGGCGTACGGCGGCCCGTTCGGCGAGCTCTCCGGGCTCGCCACCGGCGACACGTTCACCGTGACCACCGGCCAGGGCAAGGCGAAGTTCCAGGTCATCGACGTACGGCGGGCCGGCGACCCGGCGCCGACGGCGCTGGCCTCGGGCAAGAGCCGGCTGGTCCTCATCACCGCCACCGGCCCCAGGTACATACCCTCCGGGGTGCTGCGTGTCGACGCCGACCTGGTCTCCGACACGTTCCAGACCCCGTCCGCCGTGATCCGGGCCGGCACCCTGCCGGCCTCCGAGGAGCCGCTGGCCCGCCCCTCCGGGGTGCCGTGGCCGCTGGTGATGTGGCTGCAGGCGCTGCTCCTCACCGCCGTGGCCGCCGTCTGGACCTGGCACCGCTGGGGCCGCCACCAGACGTGGATCGTCTTCGCCCCGGTCGTCGCGGTGCTCGGCCTCCAGGTCGCGACGCGGACCACCGAACTGCTGCCGAACCTGCTGTGACCCAGGTGACCGAGGTGATCAAAGTGACTGAAGTGACTGACGTAACTGAAATGACCGAGACAGCCGGGACAGCCGAGATGACCGACACCGCCGTACTCCCCGCCGCCGTGGTGGACGGGCCCGCCCCCGCCACCCTCGACGCCCGCGCCGTCTCCGCCTGGTTCGGCTCCCACCAGGTGCTCAGCCAGGTGTCGCTGACCATGCCCGCGGGCGAGGTGACCGCGCTGATCGGCCCGTCCGGCTGCGGCAAGTCGACGTTCCTGCGCACCCTCAACCGGATGCACGAGCTGATCCCCTCCGCGCAGTTCGGCGGTGAGGTGCTCTTCGAGGGCGAGGACATCTACGACCCGTCCTGGCGGCTGACCGACGCCCGCCGCAGGATCGGCATGGTCTTCCAGAAGCCGAACCCGTTCCCGGCGATGTCGATCTACGACAACGTGGTGGCGGGTCTGAAACTGACCGGCACGAAGGTGAACCGCCGGGAGAGGGACGTCCTGGTCGAGGAGTCCCTGACCCGCGCCGGCCTGTGGAAGGAGGTCCGCGACCGACTCCGCCAGCCCGGCGGCGCCCTCTCCGGCGGCCAGCAGCAGCGCCTGTGCATCGCGCGGGCCCTCGCGGTCCGCCCCCGGGTCCTCCTCATGGACGAGCCGTGCTCGGCCCTGGACCCCACCTCCACCCGCCGCGTCGAGGAGACCATCCAGGACCTGGCCGGCCAGGTCACGATCGTCATCGTCACCCACAACATGCAGCAGGCGGCCCGCGTCTCCCAGCAGTGCGCGTTCTTCCTGGCCGAGCAGGGCACCCCGGGCGGCATCGTCGAGCACGGCGCCACGGACGCCGTCTTCAACTCCCCCCAGGACCAGCGCACGGCCGACTACGTGGCGGGCCGGTTCGGCTGAGCCCGGCCGGCGGTGGGCCGGCGGGCGCGGAACAGCCCCTGGCGCGCCCTCACCGTCCCATCGCCGTCAGAGCCGTCAGAGCTCCGCCATTACCGTCCCATCGCCGTCAGAGCCGTCAGAGCTCCGCCGTCACCGTCCCATCGCCGTCAGAGCCGTCACGGCACCGCATTCGCCGTACGTCGCCTCACAGCCGTCACGTCGCCGTATTGCCGTCACGTCGCCGTCATCGCCGTCCGGTCGCCGTGTTCGCCGTCCGGTCGCCGTGTTCGTCATCACGTCGCCGTCATCTCGGCGCACGCCGCGTCGTCACCCGTGTGGGCCACGGTGGAGCGCGCCGGACACGGCGGCGGCCCGCTGACCCGCTTGTCCGCCCGGTCCCCAGCCGCCCGCACGGCCCCCGCAGCTCCGGGCGAGGAGCCCGCTGCCGCCCCCATGTCCTCGTTGACGCGAACATGCACGTCCCGAGCCCGGCCGGACCCTACGTATTGTAGGTTCCCCATCGGCCACGGCGGCTCGTCAGCTCACGGGGGTACACATGCAGGGCACGGACACGCAGGAGGCGCGGCGCAGCCTCGCCCCCACGGTGGCGGTGCTGGTGGCGAGCCTGGTGGTCGCGGCGGTGGGTGTGTACGAGCTGTCCGGCTTCGGGCTGCACAGCCTGGACCGGCGCCCGCATCTGTTCAGCGACGGGCTGGCGACCGGTGGGGTGATCGTCGCGGCGGTGGCTGCCGGGGCGGCGATCGGCAACCTGGCGTGGATGCTGGCGGCCCGGCGGCGGGCGGAGCGGGAGCGGGTGCAGGCCCCCGCAGGTCCGTAAGAGGCGGTGCGCCCTTTCACACCGTTTTCCGTACCGAGGCGGATCCCCACCCCACCTCCCACAGTTACCTTACAGACTGTAGGGTCAGCCCTTCGTCAACCCGCTCCCCGTCCCCAAGGTGACCGGTCCCCATGCCCGCACAGCTGTCGACCCTGATCCCGCCCCGTGTGTCCGCCGCCCTACGCGCCCCCACAGGCGCATCCGGCGGCGCCCTGCGCAGGCGGGCCGCCGACTTCACCGTCTGGTACCTGCGTGTGATCGCCGTACTGAACATAGTGGCGGTGATGTCGCTCCCCTTCCGCCAGGAGGTCGACGAGCACAACAACGGCCGTCTCACCCTGCACCTGCACCGGCAGCACGCGCACCACTCCGGCCAGTTCTTCACCCCGTACCTGGCCACGGCGGGCCTGGTCTCGGCCGCCCTCGCCATCTTCTTCGTCCTGGTGATGCGCCGCCGAAAGCGCGCGGCCTGGGTGGTCAACGTTCTCCTGTCCACCCCGCTCTTCGCCCTCTACGTCCTCGCGCTCACCCAGCACGAGTACCGCGCCCACGTCTTCAACTGGGTCTCCGCCGCCGTCACCGGCCTCTTCCTGGCCGCGCTGCTGATCAGCCGCCGGGAGTTCAACGCGGTCGGCGACCCGTCGAACCCGAAGACGGCGCTGGCGGTGGGGGTCGGCGGCATCCTGGTGACCGGCGGCCTGGGCACGCTCCTCGTCCACGCCACGAACAAGATCCCGGGCGCCACCCTCACCGACGAGATCGCCTACACCCTCCTCCGGGGCGTCAGCGTCGGCCCGCTCGCCGACCACGTCACCGCGGTCCACGCCCCCCGCTGGACCGACATCGTCGTCAACGTGCTGCTCGCGGCCGCCTTCTGCCTGGTCCTGTACGCGGGTTTCCGCTCCCCGCGCGGCCGCCGCCTGCTCAGCACGGAGGACGAGTCGAAGCTGAGGTGCCTGCTGGACAAGCACGGCGCCCGCGACTCCCTCGGCTACTTCGCCCTGCGCCGCGACAAGATGGCGATCTTCTCGCCCACCGGCAAGGCGGCGGTCACCTACCGTGTCGTCGGCGGCGTCAGCCTCGCCTCGGGCGACCCGATCGGCGACCCGGAGGCCTGGCCCGGCGCGATCGACGCATGGCTGACGGAGGCGCGGCGCCACGCGTGGACGCCGGCCGTCATGGGCGCGAGCGAGGAGGCGGGCACCGTCTACGCCCGCCACGGCCTGGACGCCCTGGAACTCGGCGACGAGGCGATCGTCGACATCGCCGACTTCACCCTGGAGGGGCGGGCGATGCGCGTCGTCCGCCAGGCCCACAACCGCGTCCGCCGAGCCGGTTACACCGTCCGTATCCGCCGCCACGAGGACATCCCGCCCGAGGAGATGGCGACCCTGATCGACCGGGCCGACCACTGGCGCGACGGCGCCACCGAACGCGGCTTCTCCATGGCCCTGGGCCGCCTCGGCGACCCCGCCGACGGCCGCTGCGTGATGCTGGAGTGCCGGGACGCGAACGACGTCCCACGCGCCCTCCTCAGCTTCGTCCCCTGGGGCGAGCAGGGCCTCTCCCTGGACCTGATGCGCCGCGACCGCGACTCGGAGAACGGCCTGATGGAGTTCATGGTCGTAGAACTTCTCCTCAGGGCGGCGGAGTTGAAGGTGGACCGTGTCTCCCTGAACTTCGCGATGTTCCGCTCGGTCTTCGACCGCGGCTCCCGCCTCGGCGCGGGCCCGGTCCTCCGCCTCTGGCACGCGACCCTGACGTTCTTCTCCCGCTGGTGGCAGATCGAGTCCCTGTACCGGGCGAACGCCAAGTACCGCCCTGTGTGGGAGCCCCGCTACATCCTCTTCACGAAGAGCAGCGACCTCCCCCGCATCGGCCTGGCGAGCGCCCGCGCGGAGGGGTTCCTCACGGTTCCCTGGGGGTCCTGACCGAGCCCCTGACCGGGCAGGGTGCCCCGGCCCCTACCCGACCCCCACCGTCCGCAGCACCGTCACCACCAGTGTCCGGGCCACCGCCATCACCTCTGCCACCGACAGCCGCTCCTGCGCGCTGTGCGCCACCCGGACGTCCCCCGGCCCGTACTGGAGCGTCGGGATCCCGGCCCCGGCGTACAGCCGCAGGTCGCTGCCGTAGGGCGCCCCGCGCTCCCGGGGCCGGGACGCCCAGCCGTTGGCGTCCGTGCACGCGTCCCGGACCACCGCCGCCAGCGGATGCCCCTCCTTCAGCCGCCCGCTCGCGAACTGCCCGCCCGGCCAGGTCACCGTCGCCGGGTGCTCCCGCAACCACGGGTCGGCCGCGCACACCTGCGCCACGCACCGCTCCAGCTCGGCCCGCGCGGCCGCCGGTTCCTCGCCCAGCCGGACCCCCAGCCGGCCCTCGGCGGTCAGCAGGTCCGGCACGCTGCTCGCCCAGTCGCCGGCGTGCAGGGTGCCGACCGAGAGGGCGTACGGGATCGGGTACTCGGCCATCAGGGGCGAGGGGTCGAGGTTGCGGGCCCGCTCCAGGTCGGCCAGCGCCCGGTGGATCGCCAGGTATCCGTCGATCGCGCTCACCCCGGCATCCCGCGAACTGGCGTGTGCCGCCTTGCCCGGCACGGAGAGCCGGAACGTCAGCGCCCCCGCGTTGGCCGTGACGAGCGTCCCGGCGGTCGGCTCGGTGATCACGCAGGCGTCGCCGTCGTACCCCCTGCGCAGGGTCCCGAACGCCCCCAGCCCGCCGTCCTCCTCCCCCACCACGAAGTGCACCGCCACCCGCCCCCGCAGCCGCACCCCGGCCGCCCGGATCGCGGCCAGCGCGGCGAGGTGCGCCACCAGACCGGCCTTCATGTCACAGGCCCCGCGCCCGTGCACGACATCGCCCGTCACCCTCGGCACGAACGGATCTCCCTGCCAGGCGGCCGGATCCCCCGGCGGTACGACGTCCACGTGCCCCTGGAGGATCAGCGTCGGCCCGTCGCCGCCGCCGGGCGTCCGCCCGACCAGGCCCCACGCCTCGTCCCGCGCCACCTCCATGCCCGGAAACCCCGGGTCGGCGAGCAGCGCCGGCAGGTCCATGGACCACAGGTCGACATCGAGGCCGAGGCGTTCCAGCCGGCCGGCCAGCAGATGCTGGAGCTCGGACTCCGCCGGGCTCCCGGTCACGCTCGGCACCGCCATCAGTTCCAGCAGGCTCCGGCCGACGGCCGCCTCGTCGACGCAGCCGAGGGCCGCGGCCTCCTGATCGGTCAGCATGAGTTCCTCCCCGCAGTCACCCGATGCCCTGATCATCACCCCGCCGCCGGGGATGCGTCACCACCCGGGTCGGCATGCGGTGTGCGGGCCCGGGCCGGGTGGTTCAGCCGCGCCGCAGCCCGCCCACGATCCCCCCGCCCACCGTGAACCCGATCACCGCGCCGCCGCCCTCGCGGCGGAAGGCGAAGGGGGCGCCGCCGTGGGCCATGGCGACCTCGCGGACGATGGAGAGGCCGAGGCCGGAGCCGGGGAGGGAGCGGGCGTCGGCGGCGCGGTAGAAGCGGTCGAAGATCCGGATCAGGTCGCCCTCGGCGATACCGGGGCCGCGGTCGAGGACCTCGACGCGGACCGTGCCCGGCCGGGCCGGGCCGGTGACGCTGATCTCGATGGGGGCCTTGCCGTCCCGGTCGAACTTGGCCGCGTTCTCGACGAGGTTGGAGACGGCCCGCTGGAGCATCCCCGGGCGGCCGTCGGTGGTCGTGTCGCCGGCGGCGCGGAGGACGATCTCGCGGCCGGTCCGGCGCCGGGCCAGCCCCGCCACGTCCTCCGCGATGTCGGCCAGGTCCAGGTGCTGCGGGGGCTCGTTGTCGGACTGCCCGGCGGCGAGGTCGACCAGCTCGTTGACCAGGTCGGTCAGCTCGCGCGCCTCCTGGCCGAGGTCGGCGACGAGTTCGTCACGGGTCGCGGGCGGGAGTTCGTCGATCCGGCGGAGCAGGGAGATGTTGGTACGCAGCGAGGTCAGCGGGGTGCGGAGCTCGTGGCCCGCGTCCTGGACCAGGCGCCGCTGGTCCTCCTCCGACTGGGCGAGGCGGCCCAGCATCCGGTCGAAGGCGCGGCCCAGCCTGCCCACCTCGTCCAGTCCCGTCACCGGCACCTGGATGCCGAGCTGCCGGGTACGGGCCACGTCCTCGGCGGCCGAGGTGAGGATCACCAGCCGGCGGGTGATCCGCCGGGCCAGCCACCAGCCGAACAGGCCTGCGGCCACCACCACGGCCGACATCAGCAGCAGCGTCCGCTGCTGGAGCGCCTGCAGCAGGTCCTCGGTGTCGCTGAACTCCTGCGCCACCTGCACCGCGCCCCGCCCGCCGCCGAGCGAGACCGTGGCGATCCGGAACAGGTCCTCGCCGGCCTGGACGTCCTTGTGCTGGACCGTCTTCCCGGCCTGCGCGGCGGTGGCGGCCGCCCGGTCCGCGTCCGTGACGGGCAGCACCGGGCTGCCGCGGTCGACGATCTCGCCCTGCGCGCCGAGTACCTGGACGTCGGTGCGCGCGGGCCGGACCAGATCATGGCCGGGCTGGGACGAGGAGAACTCCTCCGGCGCCATCCTGTGCTGCTTGACCTCGTCCTGGACGTCGGAGACGACCTGCGTGAACACCGACTGCTGGTCGACGCGGACCAGCCGGGCGGCGGCGTTGTACGACAGGATGCCGACGACGATCGTGACGGCGGCGGTGATCGCCGCGAAGGAGACGACGAAGGTGGTGCGCAGGGAGACGAGCTTGGGCCGGCGCCGGGCCAGCATCCGCCTGAGCCGCTTGGGCAGCCCGGGCCGCCCGGGCCGCTCCGGCTGCTCCGGCCGCTTGAGGCGGCGGCCCACTCAGTCCTCCCGCAGCACGTAACCCACGCCCCGGACGGTGTGGATCAGCTGCGGGGCGCCCGGCTCGTCGAGCTTGCGGCGCAGGTAGCCGACGTAGACGGCGAGGTTCTTGGAGCCGGGGCCGAAGTCGTAGCCCCAGATGCGGTCGTAGATCGTGGAGTGGTCGAGGACGATGCCCGCGTTCCGCGCGAGCAGCTCAAGGAGCTCGAACTCGGTGCGGGTGAGCTCCAGCTCGCGCTTGCCGCGCCAGGCCCGGCGGGCCTGGAGGTCCATCCGCAGTCCGGCCGCCTCGACCTGCCGGTCGGAGACCTGCGGCTCCCGGCCGGGCTCGGCGGCGACACCGCCGCCGGCGCTACCGCCGCCGGTGGTCACGGGCAGGGTGCGGCGCAGCAGTGCCCGCAGCCGGGCGAAGACCTCTTCGACGTCGAAGGGCTTGACGACGTAGTCGTCGGCGCCGGCGTCCAGGCCCGCGATCCGGTCGGCGGTCTCGACCAGCGCGGTCAGCATGAGGATCGGGGTACGGTCCCCTTCCGCCCGCAGGACGCGGCAGACCTGGAGGCCGTCGATGCCGGGCATCATCACGTCCAGGAGGAGGACGTCGGGGCTGGTGCGGTGGGCGTGCGCCAAGGCCTCCACACCGTCAGCGACCGCCGTCACCTCATATCCCTCCAGGGTGAGGGCCCGCTCCAGGGCGTGGCGGATGGCACGGTCGTCTTCGGCGAGCAGCACAGTCTGGGGCACGTCCCCAGTCTGCCAAGGCCTCCGGCGGTTCTGCCGTGGTGAGCGGGCCTACGATCACCCTTTTTACCTGCCTCTCACCGTCACAGAGGCAACCGGGCGCCGCGATTCGGGTGCGGGTGGGTGGGGGCCGCGGTCGTTCGGGTGCGGGTGCGCGGGGGCTGGTCGCGCAGTTCCCCGCGCCCCTGAAGGGGCGCCATAGCTGCGGGCAGGCGTGCCGCAGGGCGGCACGGGTGGGCGCTGGGGGTCCCCCCGGCCGAAGGCTGGGGGAGGCACCCGGCAAGCGCCGGTGAGCGTCCCCACCCCCCGGCCCCAGCCCCGGCTCAGCTCGCAGCCAGCCTCGCCAGCTGCTCCGCGAAGGGGACGACCGGCAGAGCCTCGGGCTCCTCCCGCCCGGCCCCGCTCAGCCCCTGCATCAACCCCGCCAGCTCCCCCGCCGCCCGCTCGACCCGGCCCTCCAGCCCCTCCGCGCCCCAGTCCTCCGACGCCGCGTACACGCCCGTCGGCACGACCACCGCCCGCAGGTACGCGAACATCGGCCGCAGCGCGTGCTCCAGCACCAGCGAGTGCCGTGCCGTACCCCCGGTCGCCGCGATCAGCACCGGCTTCCCCGCCAGCGCGTCCTTGTCGAGCACGTCGAAGAACGACTTGAACAGCCCGCTGTAGGAGGCCGTGAACACCGGCGTGACCGCGATCAGGCCGTCCGCCCCGGTCACCGCATCCAGGGCCGCCGCGAGCCTGCGCCCGGGGAACCCGTTCGTGAAGTTGTGCGCGATCTCGACCGCGAGGTCGCGCAGCTCCACCACCTCGACCTCGACCCGGGCCTGGGCCTGCCGGCCCACGGCCGCGGCCAGCCGGTCCGCCAGCAGCCGGGTGGACGACGGCACGCTCAGCCCCGCCGAGACGACGACGAGCTTCATGCCCCGACCTCCTTCTTGTCCGAAGCCTTCTCCTGCGCGGCGGCGGCGACCAGCGACGCGTGCGTCGGCGCCTCGGGAACGTCCGCCGGACGGCCCTTCGCGAACTCCTTGCGCAGGACGGGGACGACCTCCTCGCCGAGCATGTCGAGCTGCTCCAGGACCGTCTTCAGCGGCAGCCCCGCGTGGTCCATCAGGAACAGCTGGCGCTGGTAGTCGCCCGCGTACTCGCGGAAGCCCAGCGTCTTCTCGATCACCTGCTGCGGCGAGCCCACCGTGAGCGGGGTCTGGTCGGTGAAGTCCTCCAGCGAGGGCCCGTGCCCGTAGACCGGCGCGTTGTCGAAGTACGGCCGGAACTCACGGACGGCGTCCTGCGAGTTCTTCCGCATGAACACCTGGCCGCCCAGGCCGACGATCGCCTGCTCGGGCGTTCCGTGCCCGTAGTGCGCGAACCGCTTCCGGTAGAAGTCGACCATCCGCTTGGTGTGGTCGGCGGGCCAGAAGATGTTGTTGTGGAAGAAGCCGTCGCCGTAGTAGGCGGCCTGCTCCGCTATCTCGGGCGAGCGGATCGAGCCGTGCCAGACGAACGGCGGTACGTCGTCCATCGGCCGCGGGGTGGAGGTGAAGCCCTGCAGCGGTGTGCGGAACTTGCCCTCCCAGTCGACGACGTCCTCGCGCCACAGCCGGCGCAGCAGGGCGTAGTTCTCGACGGCGAGGTTGATGCCCTCGCGGATGTCCTGCCCGAACCAGGGGTAGACCGGCCCGGTGTTGCCGCGGCCCATCATCAGGTCCACCCGGCCGTCGGCCAGGTGCTGGAGCATCGCGAAGTCCTCGGCGATCTTCACCGGGTCGTTGGTGGTGATGAGGGTGGTGGAGGTGGAGAGGATCAGCTTCTCCGTCTGCGCGGCGACGTAACCGAGCATGGTGGTCGGCGACGACGGCACGAACGGCGGGTTGTGGTGCTCACCCGTCGCGAACACGTCCAGGCCGACCTCCTCGGCCTTCAGCGCGATCGCGACCATCGCCTTGATGCGCTCCCGCTCGCTCGGCGTCCGCCCCGTGGTGGGGTCCGGCGTGACGTCGCCGACCGTGAAGATCCCGAACTGCATGCTCGCTCACCCTCCAGGTTGTTTACGATTCAACTATACCCACAGAACGAGACCCCGCCGCCACCTATTCCCCACGCCCGCCGACCCGACTGCTGCCCGGCTCCCGCCCGGTCGCCGCCGGCAGCCACCCCGTTTCCGTTATCCCGCCGCAACCGTCCGGGTCTCCGCTACGACAGCCCACGCCCGTGGGAACGGACAGGAGCCCCGTGACATGCAGCACCACCGCCGCCGCCGACCCCGCCGGTACTCCGGCCTCGCCGCCACCGCCGCCGTAGTCCTCACCTGCCTCGCCCTGGTGACCGGCGTGGTGCTGGCCCGTATGCAGACGGGCCCGGCATCGGACCGGCGCACCACCACCGCCGAGCCGGCGGTCACACCCCGTACGACGACCGCCGCCACCCCCCTCGCCGGCCCCTCCGGGAAGCCGTCACCGTCCGGCTCGGCCTCGGCCTCGGCGACCCCGCACGCCCGCACCTCGCCCTCGGCCAAGGCCTCGCCCACCCGCACCGCCCAGCAGCCGACGACCGCCGCCAAGGCCCCCGGCAAACGCACCATCACCCTCGTGAACCGGCTCGACCAGACCATCTGGCCGGCCATCGCCGCCGACCCGAAGCACCCGGTCGAGGCCACCGGCTGGGTCCTGCGCCCCGGTGCCAGCCTCAGCTTCACCATCCCCGACCACTGGGACGTCCGGCTCTGGGCCCGTACCGGCTGCTCCTTCGACGCCGCCGGCGACGGGGACTGCCTGACCGGCGGCTGCGGCCACTTCCAGTGCGGCTCGACCTGGGGAGAATTCCCCTCCACCCTCGCCGAGTTCAACCTGAACGCCTGGAACGGCATGGACTTCTACGACGTCAGCCTGGTCGAGGGCAACAACCTGCCGATGTGGATCAACAGTTACGGCGGCACGTCGAAGGACAGGATCGACGCCAACGGGTGCTCCGCCGCGGGCTGCACCCGGGACGCCAACGCGACCTGCCCCGCCAAGCTGCAGCGCGTCCGCGACGGCCACGTCGTCGCGTGCCTGAGCGCCTGCCTGGTCTTCAACACCGACAAGACCTGCTGCACCGGCGCCTACGCGGCCCGTCCCCAGTGCGTCCCGTCCTCCTGGCCGGTCGACTCCGCCGCCGTCTTCAAGGCGGCCGAGCCCTTCGCCTACTCCTACGTCAACGACGACGCGACCAGCGTGCTCACCTGCTCAGGAGAGTGCGGCTACCGCGTCACCTGGGGCGTGAGCCCATGATCCGGGACGACCCGGGAACGCCCCGGGGCTGACCCGGAGGGGGCCGGTGCCGACGACCGCACCGGCCCCCTCCGTCGAGCGCGCCGCTCAGCTCCCGCTCAGCGCGCCGCCTGGAAGGCCCGGCCCGCCGCCGTGGCCGCCGTACCGCTCGTGAAGAGCCCGCTGCTCGGCTTCGCCGGGTCCGCGCCCAGCCCGAACCACGCGTACCGCTGCACGTACGGCAGCGCGTCGAGCGCCTTCGTGGACGCCGTGACGAAGTCCGCCTGCTGCTGCGCCGAGGGGAAACGGGTCCCCTGCGAGAAGTCGATCAGCGCGTACTCGGTCAGCCAGATCGGCTTGTGGTACCGCGCGTACACCGCCGACAGATACGAGGTCAGCTGCTGTACGGCCTGCGGGGTGCGGAAGTCACCGCCGTACCAGTGCAGCGTGATGAAGTCGACCCGGTACCCCTTCGCCTTCGCCCCGGACATGAACCGGTCCAGCCAGCCGCCGGCCGTGTCCCCGCCGTACGCCACCGCCGGGCTGCCCAGCACCTTGCCCGCCGCCATCAGCCTGGGCCACAGCCCCAGCGCCTGGTCGACGGTCATGTTCGACTGCTGCGCCATGTCGGGTTCGTTGAAGCCCAGGAGGTACGGCCCCTCCGCACGCGCCTGCGCCAGCGACGCGTCGGTGACGGACGCGGCCCCCCAGATCATCGGCACGAAGGAGGCCGAGGACGGGGTCGTCACCCCCTGGTGCTGGGTGTTCCAGGTGTAGTACCAGCTCGCCCCGCTAGCGGCGAGCGCCTGGCTCACACCGTTGAACGACCACACGCCGACGCCCTTCTTGGCACCGGAGGCCACCTGCACCGGAGCCGCGGTGTGCTTCGAGGGGGTCGCCTTGACCGACGGTTTCGGGGACGCACTGCGGGAGGGGGACGGCGACGGGGACGCGGAGTGCGTCGGACTCGGACTCGGGGACGTCACGGCGACCGGCGTCGGCGGCGCATGCGTCTCCGCGGCCGGGACCGACGGGCCCGCCGTCATCCGGGCCGCGACCAGCGCGACCGCCGCGACGACCGCGACCGCCGCCGAACCGCCCACGACGGCCTGCTTGCCCACGAGACGGCTGCCCACCCGCCTGCCCGCACGCCCGTGCCGCCGCCGCAGCGCCCGGCCCCCGCCGCCCCCGCCGCCCCCGCTACCCGGATCGGCGGACACGGTGCCATGGGCCCCGCTGACATGCGGCGCGGTGACATGCGGCGCGGTGACATGGTGCGCGGTGACATGGGCCAGCACCCGCGCCGGATCGAGGCCGGCCGGTACCGCCACCAGCGGCAGGCCGCTCAGCAACCGGTCCATCGGCAGCAGCCCCCGCTCCAGGCCCGCGCACACCCCACAGCCACGTATGTGACGGCCGAACCGCTTGCGCCACAGCGGACTCGGCGTGCCGTCCCACGGCTCGGCGATCTCGTCCAGCTCCGCACAGCGCGGCTCGGCCCCCAGCCCCCGCACCACACACCGCGAGACCTCCATCTGCTTCTTCATCCGCTGCACCCGCACCGCGGCATGCCGGTCGGACAGCCCCAGCGCACCGGCGAGGTCCGCGCGCTCCAGGTCGCCGGTCTCCTCCAGCCACCACAGGGACAGCAGCTCCTGGTCGTCCGCGTCGAGCCAGCGCGTCGCCTCGGCAACCTCCCGGCGCTGCTCGGTCAGGCCCAGCCGCAGAATGGTCAGACCGGCGAAGTCGAGCGCCGGATCGGTGATCGCCTCCGCGTCGTCAAGACGCGCCCTGCGGTCCCGGTCCGTGGCCCGCGACTGCTCCCGGTTGCGCACCTGCCGGATCGTGATGGCGACGAGCCACGACCGGAACGCGGACGGATCCCGCAGCTTCTCCAGCCCGCGCACCATGCGCAACAGCGTCTCCTGTACGACGTCGTCGACATCGGCATGACCGTTCAGGGCCCGGCCGACGATGTTGTAGACCAGCGGCAGACACGCGGTCACGAGGTGCTCCAGGGCCGCGCTGTCACCCGCGCGAGCGGCCGTCACCACACCGGGGTCGGGTCCGCTCCGATGGTTCTCGGTCATGTGGGTCTGTTCCTCCGCGCAGGGTCCGGCTGTCGGAACGGAGACCCCGCACAGGACGCGGGGACAACAGAAAAACCGGCGAGTCGGCTTCGCAATTTATGTTGTACGGCCCCCGTCGAGGAGGTCACCGAAAGGCAGGCACACATCTGGCACAGCCCGAGGAAGGCACAAGGATGGCACGAGGACGCAGGAGACACGGCGCGAGACCACCGCGACGCCGCTGGTGGTACGCCGGCGCGGCCGCCCTCGCGACGACCGCCACCGTACTCATCACCTACGGGATGTGGACCCCGGCCGGAACCCAGGCCGCGCACCAGGACCGCCGGACGACGGCCGCGGCCCTCCCGTCCGGAGCGTCCGGCACCCCGCTCTCCCCGTCACCGAGCCCCAGCACCTCCCCCTCCGTCTCCACCTCCGCCTCCGCCTCGACGAGCGCCAAGGCCTCGGCGTCGCCGAAGACCACGCACAAGCCGACGACCGCCGCATCGCACCAGGCCGCCAAGACCACGCGACCGACCACCGCCCCCGCCGGCAAACGCCTGATCACCGTCGTCAACAAGACCCAGAAGACGGTGTGGGCGGTCGTCACCAACACCTCCGTCTACCCGGACGGCCGCAGACTCGCCCCCGGCCAGAGCCTCTCGGTGACCGTCGCGAACAACTGGGGCGGCCGCATCTGGGGCCGTACCGGATGCACCGGCACGGCCGCCGGCCCCTGCGCCTCCGGCGACTGCACCAGCGTCTGCAGCGGCGGCAACCCGCCCACCACCCTCGGCGAGTTCACCTTCGACGCCTACGCGGGCATGGACTTCTACGACGTGAGCATGGTCGACGGCTCCAACCTCCCCATGTACATCAACGTCTCCCACACCACGACCACCGACCCGGTCGGCTCCACGGGCTGCTACAAGGGCACCTGCACCACGGAGGTCGACTGCCCCAAGGCCATGCAGGCCCTCTCCGGCGGCCAGGAGATCGGCTGCAAACCACCGTGCGCGGCATTCGGCGGCGACACCTACTGCTGCCGCGGCGCCTGGGCGGGCCGCGACAACTGCGTCCCCTCCAAGTGGCCCGTCGACTACACCCAGGTCTTCAAGCGCGCCGAGCCCTACGCCTACTCCTACGCCTTCGACGACGGGGCGACCATGCCCTGCAAGGGGGCCTGCTACTACCGGGTGACCTTCGGCACGACAGCCGGCTCCAGCTGATCACCACGGGCGGCAGCGGAGCACGGGCCCCCGGGGCGGTTCACCCGGACGGCCCGTGCGCGGGGACACACCGGCAGGCGTCCCGGACGCTGGAATCCCGGGCGTCGACCGACGCTCCCGCACCGAAGGACCGGCATGCACATATCCCGCGTCTCCCGTGAGCCCCATCCGTCCCGCCGCACCGTGAAAGCCGTGAAAGCCGTGAAAGCCGCCCGCTGGGGTGCGGCACTGCTGGCACTGTCGGGGACGACCTCCGTCCTGGCCCCCGTGACGGCACAGGCCGGAGGTCCGAGCGGCGACCCGGGCCGGGCGAAGCCCACCATCGTGCTCGTGCACGGCGCCTTCGCCGACGCGTCGAGCTGGAACGGCGTCGTGCAACGCCTCCGGCAGAACGGCTACACGGTGGCCGCACCGGCCAACCCGCTCCGCGGTGTCGCCCAGGACTCGGCCTACCTCGCGAGCTTCCTGAAGTCCGTCACGGGACCGATCGTCCTGGTCGGCCACTCCTACGGCGGAGAGGTGATCTCCCAGGCCGCCGCCGGAAACGACAACGTCAAGGCCCTCGTCTACATCAACGCGATCATGCCCGACGTGGGAGAGTCGCAGGCCGTCCTCGCCGCGAAGTTCGCCCCCGCCCCGCTCACCCAGGCGCTGAAGCAGGTGCCCTTCCGCAACGCCGACGGCACCACCGGCACCGACGTGTACATACAGCCGGACCGACTGCGCCAGGTCTTCGCCGCGGACCTGCCCACGAGCCAGACCGACATCATGGGAGTCACCCAGCGCCCGATCGCGATGTCGGCGTTCGCCGACAAGCTCACCGGCGCCGCATGGCGGAACAGACCCGTGTACGCCCTCGTCGGCAAGGAGGACCGGGCGATCAACCCCAGCCTGGAGCGGTTCGAGGCGAAGCGCGCGAACGCCCGGAAGACAGTGGAGATCGACTCCTCGCACGTGTCCCTCGTCTCCCACCCGCAGGCGGTCAAGGACCTGATCGTCAACGCGGCCGAGGACTACATGTGGAAGTGAGCGCCGGTCCTCCGACGCCCGGTCAGAACACGTACGGATCCCCGGTCGCCAGCACCAGCACCCGCTGCCTGTCGTTCGTCCGGTCCTGGTCCACCGCACCCCCGCCCCACGCCACTTCCACCTCCAGCCTCACCTCCGCCGGCTGATCCCGCAGCCGTACCGGAACCACCAGCTCGCCGCCGGGCACCTCGACCGCCAGCGGCCCGGTGTCGCACACCACCTCCCGGTCACCGGTACGCGCACACCCGCCCGGCAGCTGCTGGGTGTCCGCCAGCGCCGCCGACGAGGCCAGCCGCACGCTGGCAGCCGTCAGGCCGTCCGGCCCGTGGTTGAGCGGGATCACCCGGACCTCCACCAGGTCCCCGCTCAGCACGGCGGACCCGTGCACCTCCAGATCGGCGTTCCCGGCCCAGGCGGTGCCGCCGCCCCCCACGACCAAAGCGCCCACCGCCACCGCACCGACCACCGCGAGCCCACCACGACGCATCACCACACCACCCGTCCCGTCCGTCTCCGGTATTCACACTCCGGCATGCGTACGGATGTATGCCACCCGAACCCCGCCGCAGGCGCCCCCCATCAGGTGACACGCACCGGGCGTGGCACGCTGCACGCATGCTGATCCTCCGCTCCGCCGCCCTGTTCGTCGTCGCGGCGTTCTTCGAGATCGGCGGCGCCTGGCTGGTCTGGCAGGGCGTACGCGAGCACCGCGGCTGGCTCTGGGTCGCCGGCGGCATCCTCTCCCTCGGCGCCTACGGCTTCGTCGCCACCTTCCAGCCCGACGCCCACTTCGGCCGCATCCTGGCGGCATACGGCGGCATCTTCGTCGCCGGCTCGATCCTGTGGGGCGTGGTGGCCGACGGCTACCGCCCGGACCGCTGGGACCTCACGGGAGCGGCGATCTGCCTCGCGGGCATGGCCGTGATCATGTGGGCGCCTAGAAACTAACCTGAGGTTCGCGCCCCCAAAGGGGCGCGGGGCTGTATCGATATGCGGCTCCGCCGCGTGGGCGCGAGGAACCCCCACCGGGCCCGCAGCCGCCCGATTCCGCACCGACCACGGCGCCTAGACTCTCCAAAGCAACCCGCACATATGAACCCCGCTGAGGAGCAACCCATGGCCCCCTCCCGCATCGCGGTCATCACCGGCGCGAGCAGCGGAATCGGCGCCGCCACGGCCCGGCAGCTCGCCGAAGCCGGCTACCGCGTCGTCCTCACCGCCCGCAGGGCGGACCGCATCGAGGCGCTGGCCAAGGAGATCACCGAGGCGGGCCACCAGGCCACGGCCTACCAGCTGGACGTGACGGACCGCGAGGCGGTCGACGAGTTCGCGACGGCCTTCCAGACGGTCGCCGTCCTCGTGAACAACGCCGGCGGAGCCCTCGGCGCCGACCCGGTGGCCACCGGCGACCCGGCCGACTGGCGCACGATGTACGAGACGAACGTCATCGGCACCCTGAACCTCACCCAGGCCCTGCTCCCCAAGCTGGAGGCGAGCGGCGACGGCACGGTGGTCGTCGTCTCCTCCACCGCCGGCCACGGCACCTACGAGGGCGGCGCCGGCTATGTCGCCGCCAAGCACGGCGCCCACGTCCTCGCCGAGACCCTCCGCCTGGAGATCGTCGGCAAGCCGGTCCGGGTCATCGAGATCGCCCCCGGCATGGTCAAGACGGACGAGTTCGCACTGACCCGCTTCGGCGGCGACGAGGAGCGGGCCGCGAAGGTCTACCAGGGCGTCGCCGAGCCCCTGACCGCCGACGACGTCGCCGACACCATCACCTGGACGGTGACCCGCCCCAGCCACGTCAACATCGACCTCCTGGTCGTCCGCCCCCGCGCCCAGGCCTCCAACACCAAGGTCCACCGGGACCTGTGATGCCGGACACCGCGATGCCGGACGAGGACCCCGCGTCCGCCCTGGAAAGGCAACTGGAAGAACGCCGCCTGAAACAGGAGACGAAGAACGAACGCCAGGTCTGGTACTTCCTGGCCTACTTCCTCTTCGGCATCCACATCATCGCCTTCGTGATGATCTACGCGGTACGGCACGCGAAGTAGGCTCGCGGCCCGTGGACAGACACATATCCTTCGACGGGCTGCACAACTTCCGTGACCTGGGCGGCTACCCGACCGCCGACGGCCGCCGAACCCGCCCCTGCCTGCTCTACCGCGCGGACTCGCTGGGCAAGCTGCACGAAGGTACGCGGGACTGGGACCGCTTCCTGTCCCTGGGCATCCGCACGGTCATCGACCTCCGCCACCCCTGGGAGGCCGAAGGCCGGGGCCGTATCCCGTCCGCCCCCTCCTTCGCGTACCACAACCTCAGCATCGAGCACCGCCCCTACGACCAGGCGACCCTGGCACCCGACATCGACCCCGGCCCGTACCTGGCGGAGCGCTACCTGGAGGTGGCGGAAGACGGGGTGAAGGAGATCCGCAGGGCACTGGAGCTGGTGACCCGGTCGGCGCAGTCATCCACCCCCCTGGTCTTCCACTGCGCGTCCGGCAAGGACCGCACGGGCCAACTGGCGGCGCTGATCCTGACCTTGGCCGGGGTGCCCGAACCGACGGTCGTCGAGGACTTCACCCTCACGGAACTGGCGACGCCCGCCCTGCTGGCCGGCTGGAAGGCGCGGAACGAGGGCCGCGAGCCGACCTGGCTGGGCTTCGGCCGCGCCCCGGCATCGGCGATGCGCCTGTTCCTGTCCGCGCTGAAGGCCCGCTACGGCTCGACCGAGGAGTACGTGACGCGAGCACTCGGCCTGGACGCGGACGCGCTGCGCGACTCCCTCCGCACGGCCCTCCTCGAACCCCGCCCCACCAGCCGGCCGCAGCTGTCCTACCGCAAGGCCACCCCGGCCGACGCCCGCACCCTGGTCCGCCTCCGCGACTCCGCGGCCCTCTGGCAACTGGCCCGCGGAATCGACCAGTGGAAGCCGGGCGAGAAGGACGAGACACACTTCCACACCCGCATGCGGGAAGGCGAGGTCTGGCTGGCCCATGCGGGCCCCCACCTGGCCGGCGCCTGGGAACTCTGGTGGGACGACCCGGCGGCCTGGGGCCCCCGCCCCGCCGACGCGGGCTACCTCCACCGCCTGATGACGACCCCGCACACGGCCCCGCCGGGCACGGGCCGCCACATGCTCGAGCAGGCAGAATCCCGCATCGCGGCAACGGGCCGCCCCTACGCCCGCCTCGACTGCCTCACCTCCAACCCCAGCCTCCGCGCGTACTACGAGTCGGCGGGCTACCGGACCGTGGGCGAACAGAAGGCAAAGGACGGCGGCTCGGGCAGCCCGTACGCGGTGACACTGATGGAGAAACGGCTCCGGTAACTCACAGGAGTGAACATCGTCGATCACCCGAACGCCCTCTGAACACCCGACCTAGGCTCGCACCACACCATCAACTCGACGGCCCTCGGCAGGGATGCAGCCCAGCCGAGGGCCTGACCAGCATGGAAGTGGGCTTCCCTGTGGCTGAATGCGAGCCTAGCGCCAAGCAGTTCATGGACCTCACGGTCCCGGAGTACGCGTACATGTTCGGCTTCTTGCAGGCGGACGGGCATCTGGCAAAGGGCGTGGGCCAGAAGGGCCGCCTGACTGTCGAGATCAGCGCACGAGATACAGATCTCCTGCGCACATTCCAGAAGCTGACCCCGTACTACAGCAGCATCACCGAACGCACCCGTTCGACCAACTTCGCCGAGACCCACACCGCCGTCGCCTGGAGCCTGTTTTCTCTGGAAGCCAGGACCAGGATCAACGAACTCGGTCTTCCGTACGGCCGCAAGTCCAAGACGATCGCTCCACCGACCGTCGAGTTCTCCCGCCGCGACTATCTGCGAGGCCTGATCGACGCAGACGAGTCAGTCGGCTTCACCAGCAAGGGTTTTCCCTTCGTCTCGCTCACCACCGCCAGCAGCGCCATCGCGGCCTATCTGCGCGAGTACAGCAAGGACGTGACGGGAGCCGAGCGCAGCCTCAAGCGCAACGCGCGCGACGGCATCTACAACGTCCCCTACACAAACGAAAGTGCGCAGGAGTTGGCAGCCGACCTCTATCACCCGGGCTGCCTCTCACTGGACCGGAAACGAACGGCCGCGAATTCACTCGGAACCTGGGTGCGCCCGGCAGGCACGGATCGCAGGCCGCCACGCATCGAGTGGACTCGTGAAATGGACCGGATCCTACTCAATGCACCAACCATCGCCCACGCGGCAGCGGAACTTGGCCACTCCAAAAGTCCTTGCCAGAACCGCCGCTGGAAGCTGTTGCATGGCGTAGTGCCGCTGCCGGACTGAGCGGCACATGATGGGCGCGGCGCGCAATCGTCGCGCCCATCACCGTCCTAGCCCTTCACACACACGAACTGCTTCAGCTTCGCCACGACTTCAACAAGGTCACGCTGCTGCTCCATCACCTGGTCGATGTTCTTGTAGGCGCCGGGAATCTCATCCAGCACCCCGGAGTCCTTACGGCACTCCACACCGTGCGTCTGCTCTTCCAGGTCCCTGGTCGTGAAGCGGCGCTTTGCCGCGTTACGACTCATGCGCCGACCGGCACCATGCGACGCCGAGTTGAAGGCCTTCTCGTTCCCGAGCCCCTTCACGATGTACGAGCTGGTGCCCATCGAACCCGGAATGATCCCGAACTCACCAGAGCCGGCCCGGATCGCCCCCTTGCGGGTGACGAGCAGGTCCATGCCCTCGTAGCGTTCCTCAGCGATGTAGTTGTGGTGGCAGGAGATCTCCGGCTCGAAAGTCGGCTTGGCCTTCTTGAACTCCTTGCGGACCACGTCCTTCAGGAGCGCCATCATGAGCATGCGGTTGTACTTGGCGTACTCCTGAGCCCAGTAGAGATCGTTCCTGTACGCCGCCATCTGCGGAGTGTCCGAGACGAACACCGCCAGGTCCCGGTCAACCAGTCCCTGGTTGTGCGGAAGCTTCTGCGCGACACCGATGTGATACTCGGCCAGCTCCTTCCCGATGTTGCGGGAACCGGAGTGCAGCATGAGCCAGACCGAGTTTGACTGATCAAGACACAATTCGATCATGTGATTTCCTGATCCGAGCGTGCCCATCTGCTTCACGGCCCGTTCCTCCCGGAACTTCACCGCCTCCGCAACCCCGTCGAACCGCCCCCAGAACCCCTCCCACCCAGCCGTGGCCAGCCCGTGGAAGTCGCCCGGCTCCACCGGGTCCGTATGCATCCCCCGCCCCACCGGAATCGCCTGCTCGATCTTCGACCGCAGCCGCGACAGGTCCCCCGGCAGGTCGTTCGCCGTCAGGGACGTCTTCACCGCCGACATGCCGCAGCCGATGTCCACCCCGACCGCCGCCGGGCACACCGCGCCCCGCATCGCGATGACCGACCCGACCGTCGCACCCTTCCCGTAGTGGACGTCCGGCATCACCGCCAGGCCCTCGATCCACGGCAGGGTCGCGACGTTGCGCAGCTGCTGGAGTGCGACGTCCTCGACGGTCGCCGGGTCGGTCCACATCCGGATGGGCACCTTCGCGCCCGGTATCTCCACGTACGACATGTCTTCCTCATTCCCCCGTGGACAACAAATCAAAAAGGACAAACAGCTTTAATCAAACAAAACGCAAATGCGGCGCCAGAGGCCCAGAAAACAGGCAGCGGACCGGCGTTCACGGCAGTGCGTGCGATACACATTGTCTCCAGGGGGCGCCCCGCTGCGGCAAGCGATTAACCAGCGGGGACACTGGAGCAGGACCGAGCGGACCAGTGAACGGAAGGAGCCTGACCGTGCAGCGGAAGGCGTACGTAACCGGCATCGCCGCCCTTCTCGCGGCCCTGCTGGCCGGCTGCACGAGCGGTTCCAGCGGTGGCGACGACATCAGCGACAAGAACGCGGACACCAGCACCTCCACCGTCGCCGCCCAGCCCGGCAAGTACCGCACCCTCCCGGAGGCCTGCGGCGCGGTCAGCCACGACACCCTCGACTCCCTGCTCCCCGGCATCGCCCAGATCACCGACGAGGAACAGCGCGCGAAGGCGTACGAGGGCGAGGCCACGCTCACCTACGACACCGACCGCAAGGTCGGCTGCCACTGGAAGATCGAGTCCACCGACGCCACGGACCGGCTGTCCGTCGACTTCGAGCGCGTGGTGTCGTACGACAACGCGGTCAGCGACGACAGCGAGGCGCAGACGATCTACACGCAGCTGGAGACGGCGGCCGACATCCCCCAGTCCGTGTCTCCGAGCCCCGCCGAGTCGGAATCGCCGTCCGAGTCGGCATCGGGCTCCCCGTCCGCGTCCGCGCCCGCGTCCGCCTCCCCCGCCGGTTCCGGCGACCCGTCCTCCTCTGATTCCGGCTCCGCCTCCGCCTCGGCTTCCACCACCCCGTCGGGTCTCCAGCCCCGCACTCTCTCCGACCTCGGCGACGAGGCGTATCTCGACGACCAGCTCAGCGGCTCCGGTTCGACGGCCGAACAGCGGACGGTGACTGTGGTGTTCCGCACGTCCAACGTCGTCGTGACCATCGTGTACGAGGAGCAGCCGATGGCCACCGGGACCGTCCCGGACAGCAAGGAAATGCAGGACAGGGCGCAGAATCTGGCCGCCCAACTGGCCGAGGCCCTCAACGGCTGAGGCCCTCGGCACACCTTCTGCACCCCGCTCGCAAAGGACGCGAACCGAAACCGCACAGCTCCCTCACCGCGTACCGTGGCCCCTCGGACCCGATCCGACCGCAGGAACCCCGAACGTATGAGTGAAGGAACCATGCAGCGAGTAACAGTCCAGTCAGACGACCAGCGCGCCCGGAACGATCGGAACGCACGGCGACGGGCAGGGCGCCTGCGCCGCGTCCTCGTCTGCGCGGCCGCCGTCCCCGCCGTGGCGCTGTTCGCGGCGGCCTGTTCCTCGGGCTCGGACAGTGCCGCGCAGGGTACGGGTGGCGGCTCGGATCCCGTCACCGCTGCGGGCGGCTCGGTGGCCGCTTCGCCCACGGTCCAGGCGGCGAAGTACCAGAAGTTGCCGGAGCCGTGCGCGGTGCTGTCGAAGAAGACGCTCACCGCACTGGTGCCGAAGGGCGCGAAGTCGGGCAAGGAGGGCACGTCGGACGACGTGGCCACGCGGGGCAGCTGTTCCTGGAGCAGCCTGGACAACAACGGTGTGAAGGGCTCCCAGTTCCGCTGGCTGAACATCTCCTTCCTCCGCTTCGACTCGGACTCCAGCCGTGGTTCGGGCGAGAAGCAGGCCGAGGCGTACTTCGCGAGCCAGGTGCAGGGTGCCCAGTCCGTGAGCGGCGCGAAGAACACCAAGTCGGAGCCGGTGGCCGGGACCGGCGACCAGGCGACGGTGGTGCGCTACGACCTGAAGAAGAAGGAAGGCGCCTTCAAGCAGCAGACGGTCGTGGCACGCGTCGCGAACGTCGTCGTCACCCTCGACTACAACGGTGCGGGTCTGGCGGGTGAGAAGACGCCGGACGCGAACGCTCTGGCGAAGGCGGCGGAGCAGGCGGCCAAGGAGGCGGTGGCGTCGGTCACGACGGCCAACGGCTCGGGTACGGCGCCGAGTTCACCTGCGGCGACACCCTCGAAGTCGGCGTCCGGGTCGCCCTCGGCGAGTGCCTCTGCGTCGAAGTCGTCGACCAAGAAGAGCTGACCGGCCGTACGGGCGCCGCACTGATGTGCCACCCTGTTGCGCGCAACAACACGCAAGGGGAGGGGAGTACGGGTGGCCGCGCCAATACAGCTGACTCGGATGCACCGCGTTCTCATCGGTGTGGTCGTGACCGGCGCGATGATCATCGCCGGCATCGGCTTCGCCGGCTCGTACGCGGCCGTCCGTGAGCTGGCCATCAAGAAGGGCTTCGGGAACTTCTCCTATGTGTTCCCGATCGGCATCGACGCGGGCATCTGCGTCCTGCTGGCCCTCGACCTGTTGCTGACCTGGATCCGCATCCCCTTCCCGCTGCTGCGGCAGACGGCCTGGCTGCTGACCGTCGCGACGATCGCCTTCAACGGCGCGGCGGCCTGGCCGGACCCGCTGGGTGTGGGCATGCACGCGGTGATCCCGATCCTGTTCGTGGTGTCGGTGGAGGCGGCCCGGCACGCGATCGGGCGGATCGCGGACATCACGGCGGACAAGCACATGGAGGGCGTCCGCCTCACCCGCTGGCTCCTGTCCCCGGTCCCGACCTTCCTCCTCTGGCGCCGGATGAAGCTCTGGGAGCTCCGCTCCTACGACCAGGTCATCAAGCTGGAGCAGGAACGTCTCGTCTACCAGGCGAGGCTGCGTTCCCGCTTCGGGCGGGCCTGGCGCAGGAAGGCTCCCGTGGAGTCCCTGATGCCGCTGCGGCTGGCCCGGTACGGCGTCCCGCTGGCGGAGACGGCCCCGGAGGGCCTGGCGGCGGCGGGTATCGAGATCCCGGTCCTGCTGCCGGCGGCGCCCGATGCCGTGGCCGTGGGCGGTCGTGCCGCCGAGGCGGCGCCGGCCGGCGAGCAGCGCGCCGAGCTGGTACCCGGCCCCCGTACCGGGCAGCCGGAGTTCCCGCAGCAGCAGGTGCCGGCGCCCGATCCGGAGCTGAACCCCTGGCTGCATGCCAGGGACCCCCAGCAGACCGAGTACCAGGGCGGCTACGACCCGACGTACGACCCCCGGTACGCCGCCTGGCTGGCAGAGCAGCAGTACCAGCAGGAGCAACAGCAGTACCAGCTGTACCAGCAGCAGTTCCCGCAGGAGCAGTTCGCGCAGGACCGGTTCCCCCAGGACCAGTTCCCGCAGGACCAGCAGCCTCTGCCCGAGGAATCCCCGTCGGAGACCACCGGCAGCTTCCCCATCCCCTCCGGCCCGGGCCGCACCCGTGAGCTGGGCGAGGGCGGCGGCCCCCCGGAGCCCCCGGCGCCGTCGGAGGAGGACTACTACCTGGTCTTCCGTGAGTCGATAAAGAGCGGCAACGGAGCGCCCACCCCGCGCGGGTTCATCGCCGACGTGGAGGCGACCTACGGCGTGGCCCTCGACGAGGCCGAGTCCAAGCGCATGGTGACCCGCTTCTCGAACCGTCTCAACGCGGAGCTGGCGGACGAGCACATCGCCTGACAGGCGCAGAGAACCTGGCAGGCACGGAGAAGGGGCCCTCTGGATCTTCAGAGGGCCCCTTCTCCGTGCTTGCCTACTCGCCGAGCAGCAGCCGTACCCGCTCCTGGCCCACGGCGAGGAGCAGGGTGGGCAGCCGGGGCCCGGTGTCCCGGCCCACCAGCAGGTGGTAGAGGAGCGCGAAGAACGCCCGCTGGGCGGTCTTGATCTCGGCCGGCAGCTCCTTGGGCGTCGCGTCGGCGGAGAACCCGGCCTGGACCTTGGGCACGCCGTAGACGAGGTGGGTGAGTCCGTCCAGCGACCAGTGCTCGGCGAGCCCGTCGAGCAGCAGTCGTACGGACTGCTGGGACGCCTCGTCGAGGGACTTCAGCAGCTCGGCGTCGGGCTCGTCGCGGACGATGGTCCGCTGGTCGGCCGGCACCTGCGTGTTGATCCAGGCCTCGGCCTTGTCGTACCGCGGCCGTGCCTCGTCCACCGACCCGAGCGGGTTCGAGGGGTCCAGCTCGCTGAGGATGCGCAGCGCCTGGTCCTCGTGTCCGGCGGTGATGTCGGCGACGGAGGCGAGTGTCCGGTACGGCAGCGGGCGCGGCGTCCGCTGCAGCTCGCCGCCGGCCGTACCGACGGCACGCGAGTGCGCGGCGATGTCACCGGGCAGCGCGGAACCCTCGGCCACCTTCCCGTCGAGCTTGTCCCACTCGTCGTAGAGCCGCTGGATCTCCTGGTCGAAGGCGATCTTGAACGACTGGTTGGGCCGGCGCCGGGCGTACAGCCAGCGCAGGATCTGCGGCTCCATGATCTTCAGGGCGTCGGCCGGGGTGGGAACCCCGCCCCGCGAGGACGACATCTTCGCCATCCCGCTGATGCCCACGAAGGCGTACATGGGCCCGATGGGCTGCTTCCCGCCGAAGATCCCGACGATCTGCCCGCCCACCTGGAACGACGAGCCGGGCGACGAGTGGTCGACACCGCTCGGCTCGAAGACGACACCCTCGTAGGCCCACCGCATGGGCCAGTCGACCTTCCAGACCAGCTTGCCCCGGTTGAACTCGCTCAGCCGGACGGTCTCGGAGAACCCGCACTCGGTGCAGGTGTACGTCAGCTCGGTGGTGTCGTCGTCGTACGCCGTGACGGTGGTCAGGTCCTTTCCGCAGCCGCCGCAGTACGGCTTGTACGGGAAGTACCCGGCGGAGCCGGAGGACCCGTCGTCCTCGCTCGCCGCGCCCGAGCCCTCCTCGGCCTCCAGCTCGGCCTCGTCGACGGCCTTCTGCTGCTTCTTCGCGGGGGCCTTCTTGGTCCGGTACTGGTCGAGGATCGCGTCGATGTCCCCGCGGTGCTTCATGGCGTGCAGGACCTGCTCGCGGTACACGCCGGAGGTGTACTGCGCGGTCTGGCTGATCCCGTCGAACTCCACGCCCAGCTCGGCCAGCGACTCGACCATCGCGGCCTTGAAGTGCTCGGCCCAGTTCGGGTACGAGGACCCCTCCGGGGCGGGCACCGAGGTGAGCGGCTTGCCGATGTGCTCTGCCCAGGACTCGTCGACGCCGGCGATGCCCGCGGGCACCTTGCGGTAGCGGTCGTAGTCGTCCCACGAGATCAGGTGCCGGACCTGGTACCCGCGCCGCCGGACCTCGTCGGCGACGAGGTGCGGGGTCATGACCTCGCGGAGGTTGCCGAGGTGGATCGGCCCGGAGGGGGACAGCCCGGACGCGACGACAACGGGTTCACCCGGGGCCCGACGCTCCGACTCCTCGATGACCTCATCCGCGAAACGGGAGACCCAGTCGGTGGTCTCGGTGCTCTGAGCCACGTCGGCACGTCCTTCTTTCTGGCAACGGGCAGCCGGTACGGTCGCACGGCTGACCGCTCCATTCTCCCTGCCGAGCTCGAATCCACGAAAACGGGTTATGGACGCGCCCCTGATGGGCGGCGCAGCCCCCGTTCTGGGGGCGCAGCCCCCGTTCTGGGGGCGCAGCCCCCGTTCTGGGGGCGCAGCCCCCGTTCTGGGGGCGCGGGGAACTGCGCGACCAGCCCCCACGGCGCCGCACCCGGCAACGCACCGAACCCCCCGAGCTCTCACCCGCAAAAACCCCTTTACCCCCCGTGAAATACTGGACCCGTCCATCAGACCCCACGAGGAGAACGGCTCCCACCCCATGGCCTCGGTCACGTCGCTCACCGATCTCGTCAATCAGCGCCTCGCGAGCGCCCTCTCGGCTGCCCTGCCGGAGGCCTCCGTCGACCCGCTGCTGCGACGCAGCGACCGGGCCGACTACCAGGCGAACGGCATCCTCGCCGCCGCCAAGAAGGCCAAGGCCAACCCCCGGGAGCTGGCCACGCAGGTCGTCTCGAACATCACCACCGGCGCGGACCTGATCCAGGACGTCGAGGTCTCCGGCCCCGGCTTCCTCAACATCACCCTCTCCGACCAGGCGATCACCGAGAACCTGGCCTCGCGGTACACGGACGGCGACCGGCTCGGCGTGGCCGCCAAGGCGAACCCTGGCATCACGGTCATCGACTACGCCCAGCCGAACGTCGCCAAGGAGATGCACGTCGGCCACCTGCGGTCCGCGGTGATCGGCGACGCCCTGCGCGGCATGCTCGACTTCACCGGCGAGCGGACGATCGGCCGGCACCACATCGGCGACTGGGGCACCCAGTTCGGCATGCTCATCCAGTACCTGATCGAGAACCCGGACCAACTGTCCGCGGAGACCGACACGGACGGCGAGCAGGCCATGTCGAACCTGAACCGGGTCTACAAGGCGTCAAGGGCGGTCTTCGACGCCGACGAGGCGTTCAAGGAGCGGGCGCGGAAGAGGGTCGTGGACCTCCAGTCCGGCGACAAGGAGACCCTCGACCTGTGGCAGCGGTTCGTGGACGAGTCGAAGGTCTACTTCTACTCGGTCTTCGAGAAGCTCGACATGGAGATCCGGGACGACGAGATCGTCGGTGAGTCGGCGTACAACGACGGCATGCCGGAGACCGCCCGCATCCTGGAGGAGACGGGCGTCGCGGTCCGCTCCGAGGGCGCGCTCGTGGTCTTCTTCGACGACATCCGGGGCAAGGACGACCAGCCGGTCCCGCTGATCGTGCAGAAGGCGGACGGCGGCTTCGGCTACGCGGCCTCCGACCTGACCGCGATCCGCAACCGGGTCACCGACCTGCACGCCACCTCGCTGCTCTACGTCGTGGACGTGCGGCAGTCGCTGCACTTCAAGATGGTCTTCGAGACGGCGCGGCGGGCGGGCTGGCTCACCGACGACGTCACCGCGCACAACATGGGCTACGGCACGGTGCTGGGCGCGGACGGCAAGCCGTTCAAGACGCGTGCGGGCGAGACGGTACGGCTGGAGGACCTGCTGGACGAGGCGGTGCAGCGGGCCGCCGAGGTCGTCCGGGACAAGGCGCAGGACCTCACCGAGGACGAGATCCAGGAGCGGGCCACGCAGGTCGGCATCGGTGCCGTGAAGTACGCGGACCTGTCGACGTCGCCGAACCGGGACTACAAGTTCGACCTGGACCAGATGGTCTCGCTGAACGGCGACACGTCCGTCTACCTCCAGTACGCGTACGCCCGTATCCAGTCGATCCTCCGCAAGGCGGGAGAGGTTCGGCCCGCCGCCCACCCGGAGCTGGAACTGCATGCGGCGGAGCGGGCGTTGGGCCTGCACCTGGACGCCTTCGGCGACACGGTCTTCGAGGCGGCGGCGGAGTACGCCCCGCACAAGCTGGCCGCGTACCTGTACCAACTGGCGTCGCTGTACACGTCGTTCTACGACAAGTGCCCGGTCCTGAAGGCCGCCACCGCGGAGCAGGTGGAGAACCGCCTCTTCCTGTGCGACCTGACGGCCCGCACCCTCCACCAGGGCATGGCCCTGCTGGGGATCAGGACGCCCGAGCGTCTCTGACCGGTCGCCGACGGCGTTGTCAGTGGCGCCCCTTACAGTCACTGGCATGGCGACTCTTCCCAACCCGCTGCCCAAGCTGGCGACCGACCCCAGTGGTCGGTCGCTGGGGCTCCAACTCCCGCCCGGGACACTGCTCGACGACACGCTCGACGGCTCGTGGCACGAGCCGTTGCTGTGGTATGCCGGGCAGCCCGCCGGGCCCGGGACCTGGACCGCGCTGGGCGTGCCGGCCGCCCGTGCGGGGCTGCTGCCGGTACTCATCGACGTGTCCGAGGTCGACGACTGGGACTTCGCCCCGGGGGAGACGTCGTACCCGGGGGACCACGACGCCGACGAGGTGCTGGAGGACTACTGGGAGGAGGACCCGCCGGACGGCGAGGAGTTCCCGGGGCTGGCCGCCGCGCCGGCCCTGGTCGCCGATCCGGACACGCGGGCCGCTGACGTCGCCGACGCGCTCAGCCAGGGGCGGCCCTGGCTGAAGGAGCCGCATCTGGCGCTGGTGTCCGCCCGGCGCAGCGCGGACATACCGGCGGCCATCGGCTGGAGCGGCCCGGTGAACTACGAGGAGGACACGGGCCGGCTGTGCGCGGTGCTGCGCTCCTGGGAGGACCGGTTCGGCATCCGCGTGGTGGCCCTCGGCTTCGACCACCTCGCGCTCTCCGTCGCCGCCCCGCCCGCCGACCTCGACGAGGCGGAGGCGGTCGCCGCCGAGCACTTCGCGTTCTGCCCGTACACCGTGCTGCCCGGCGCCGACGACACCCTGCCGTCGTACGCCGAGCAGCTGGTCGGCGAGCGGCTGTGGCACTTCTGGTGGGACTGAGCTGACCAGCCGGGCAAGTTCGGCAGCGCCCCGAAGGGGCGCGGGGCTGTGTCAAATTTGCGGCTCCGCCGCGTGGGCGCGACCAGCCACGACGGCGCCGCATTCGGCAGACGGCCTGTCCCGGCACTTCCGGCGGAGCGCTCAGCTGCCCAGGCCCTTGGCCAGCCTGCGCAGGCCCTCCCCGATCTCCTCCGGTGTCTGCGTCACGAAGCACAGGCGCAGGGTGGAGCGGTCGGGGTCGGCGGCGTAGAAGGGCTCGCCGGGGACGTAGGCCACGTTCTGTTCCACCACCTGGCGGAGCAGGGCGGTGGTGTCGTACGACTCCGGGAGCCGGGCCCACAGGAACATGCCGCCTGCGGGCCGGTTCCAGGTGGAGCCGGCCGGGAGGGCGGCGGGCAGCCCCGCGAGCATGGCGTCGCGGCGTTCGCCGTAGACGGCGCGCACCTTGGCGACATGGGCGTCCAGCACGTCCAGGTAGCGGGCGGCGGCGAGCTGGTTGAGGGTCGGGGTGTGCAGGTCGGCCGCCTGCTTGGCCACCGCGCAGGCGCGGCGCAGTCCGGCCGGGGCGCGGAGCCAGCCGAGCCGCAGGCCGGGCGCCATGACCTTGGAGAAGGAGCCGAGCAGGACCACCCGGTCCTCGGCGCCGGGGAGGGACGCGATCCAGGGGACGTGGTCGCCGTCGTAGCGCAGTTCGCCGTAGGGGTCGTCCTCGACTATCCACAGGCCGTGCCGGGCGGCGGCCGTGGCGAGGGCGGCGCGGCGGGCGGCGGGCATGGTGCGGCCGGTGGGGTTCTGGAAGGTGGGGACGAGGTAGAGGAGTTTGGGCCGCTCGGCGCGGATCAGCTCCTCCAGGGCGGCCGGGTCCACGCCGTCCTCGTCGCCGGGCACAGGCAGCACGCGCGCCCCGGCCAGCCCGAAGACCTGTAGTGCCGCCAGGTAGCAGGGGCTTTCGACGAGGATGGTGTCCCCTGGGTCGATCAGAGCGCTCGCGAGGAGGGAGAGGGCCTGCTGGGAGCCGGTGGTGACGAGGAGGTCGTCGGCGCCGGTGGGCAGGGACCGCGCGGAGACGCGCGCCGCCAGTCGCTGCCGCAGGGCCGGTTCGCCCTCGGTCGTCGAGTACTGCAGCGCCCGCTCCGGTGCCTCTTCGAGGACCGCGTGGAAGGCGGCGGCGATGCCGTCCCGGTCGAACAGTTCGGGGGCCGGCAGCCCGCCCGCGAAGTTGATCACCTCGGGGCGGGCGGTCACCGCGAGGATCTCCCGCACGGGTGACCCGCCGACGGTGCGGGCGCGGGCCGCGAGCGGGGGAAGCGGGGCGGGGGCAGGGGTGAGGGTCATGGACGGCTCCTTGGGCTGATCCTCGTCTTGGCGGGAGCGTAGAGAGGTACGTGCCGCTTACACCCGTAATTCCGCGATCCGGACGGACGGGGTGCGGGTGGGACTGGGCCGTCCCGTACCGCCGTCCCGTACCGCCGTCCCATGGGATGGGATAGGCGCAGGTCACAAAGGTGGACCGGGACCGGGCGTCCCGAATCCCCGGCCAGCTCTGGCGGTCCGGGCGGGCCGGCCCACAGGCTGAGGGAACGTCAACCCCGCCGCCACGTCTCACCTTTGCTGCCAGTGCCGGCGCCACCGCCGGCGGCACCGCGCCGAGATCGTCAAGGGAGCCCTCGTATGTCCGCCACGCACCGCACCCCGGCCCGCGTCCGCCGTCGCCGTCTCCTCGCGGCGGCCGCCCTCGCGCTGGTCGCCGCGACCGCACTCGGCGGGTGCCGGGACGGAGAGGGCGTACGCGACGAGGGCCCCTCCGCCGCCGCCCGCCTGCGGCCCGCGGCCGACCCGGCTCAGGCCTTGGTGCCGACGCCCGCGTAGACGTTGATGTCGGCGTCGGTGACGTCGTTGATGTCGGCGTACCGGGACCGGTCGATGGCGTCGAGGGTGGCCAGCAGCGCGGGGTCCGGCTGCTCGGGGACGGGGGCCGCGTGGTCGGGGTGCCAGTGGTGGACCGGGACCACGCCCGGGTCGGCGAGGGCGAGGGAGTTCTCCGTGAAGAAGCGCTCGACCTCGGGCTTGGACCGCAGGACGAAGGTCAGGCCCCGCTCGGTGTACGACCGCTGGACCCCGCGGATCTTCTCGGCGTTGAGGTCCTCCGTGAGGTGGCTGACGACCAGCCGGCTGCCCGGGGGCAGCGCCTCGACGAGTTCGCGCACGGCCGGGTGGGCGACCTCGTCCTCGATGAAGTGCAGGATGGCCACCAGGCACAGGGCGATCGGCTGGTCGAAGTCCAGGGTCTTCGCGGCCTGTTCGAGTATCTCCGCGGGGTTCACGAAGTCGGCGTCGATGTAGTCGGTCCGGCCCTCGGGCCCGCTGGTGAGCAGGGCGCGCGCGTGGGCGAGGACGATCGGGTCGTTGTCGACGTACACGACCCGGGCGCCGGGGTTGATCCGCTGGGCGATCTGGTGGACGTTCTCCGCGGTGGGCAGCCCGGTGCCGATGTCG
The DNA here is from genome assembly GCF_042720695.1 of Streptomyces sp. NPDC058457. Classification (NCBI taxonomy): domain Bacteria; kingdom Bacillati; phylum Actinomycetota; class Actinomycetes; order Kitasatosporales; family Streptomycetaceae; genus Streptomyces; species Streptomyces sp. NPDC058457. Next base: position 34,330 of record NZ_JBHXLU010000092.1, read on the forward strand.
AGGAACTGGCCGATGCCGTCCTCCTGGGTCAGCCGGGTCACGGCCCGGCGCAGGAAGTCGCGGTTGTGCCGTACGTCGAGGTAGCCGCGCGGGTTGGTGGCGAGGGCGGCGGCCGCGGCGGTGCGGTCGGCGGGGTAGTTGTCCTTGCCGCCGAGGAAGACGTCGTAGACCCGCGCCGGGTGCGGCTTGGTGTTGTCGAACCTCTTTCTCAGCTCGGCGGGATCCTGGCTGAGGGCGTCACCGGACATGGGCGTCTCCCGGATGGTCGGCGAAGGGCGAGGACAGTCAAGGACGGTCAACAACCTAACGCCGCGGGCGACTTGAAAAGTGCCCCCGGCCGGAACTCACAGGCCGGGGGCGCTCGTCGGGTCGCTCAGCCCAGCATCCGGGCGGCTTCGACCGCCCAGTAGGTGAGGATGTTCTGCGCGCCTGCCCGCTTGATGCCGGTCAGGGTCTCCAGGATCGCCCGGTCCCGGTCGATCCAGCCCTTCTCGGCGGCGGCCTCGACCATCGAGTACTCGCCGGAGATCTGGTAGGCGACGACCGGCACGTCCACGGAGTCGGCGACCCGCGCGAGGATGTCGAGGTAGGGCCCGGCCGGCTTGACCATCACCATGTCGGCCCCCTCCTCCAGGTCGAGGGCCAGTTCGCGCAGGGACTCACGGACGTTGGCGGGGTCCTGCTGGTAGGTCTTGCGGTCGCCCTGCAGGGAGGATCCGACGGCCTCGCGGAAGGGGCCGTAGAAGGCGGAGGCGTACTTGGCGGTGTAGGCGAGGATCGCGACGTCCTCGCGTCCGATCTGGTCGAGCGCGTCGCGGACGACGCCGATCTGCCCGTCCATCATCCCGCTGGGCCCGACGACATGGGCGCCGGCGTCGGCCTGCACCTGGGCCATCTCGGCGTACCGCTCCAGGGTCGCGTCGTTGTCCACGCGCCCTTCGGCGTCCAGCACCCCGCAGTGCCCGTGATCGGTCGTCTCGTCGAGACACAGGTCGGACATCACGAGCAGTTCGTCGCCGACCTCGGCCCGCACGTCGCGCAACGCGACCTGGAGGATCCCGTCGGGGTCGGTACCGGGGGTGCCGAGGGCGTCCTTCTTGCTCTCCTCCGGCACCCCGAACAGCATGATCCCGGAGATGCCCGCCGCGACGGCCTCCGCGGCCGCCTTCTTCAGGCTGTCCCGGGTGTGCTGCACGACGCCGGGCATGGCGGCGATCGGCACGGGTTCGCTCACGCCCTCCCGGACGAACGCCGGAAGGATGAAGTCCGCGGGGTGCAGCCGGGTCTCGGCGACCATGCGCCGCATGACGGGGGTGGTCCGCAGCCGCCGCGGCCGTGTGCCGGGGAAGGAGCCGTACTTCGTCATGCGCTCTACGCTACGCCCGTCACATGAGCGCGCTTACCGACTCGGCGTCGGCGCCCCGGCCCACCCGCGGCCGGGGCGCCAGGACCTCCGGAGGGGTCAGACCTCCAGCCCGGTCTCCAGCTTCCTGAGGCTGTGCCGGGCCAGCGCGAGGTTGCTGCGGCCGCGGTCCAGGGCGAGGTAGAGGAAGAGCGAGCCGCCGGTCTTGGTCAGGGGGCGGATCAGGTGGTACTGGCCGCCGAGCGTGATCAGGATGTCCTCGATCTCGTCGTCGAGGCCGATGGACTTCAGCGTGCGCTGCTTGGCGCGGACGACCTCGGTGTTGCCGGCCGCCGCCAGCTCCAGGTCCAGGTGCGGTCCGCCGCCCAGCACGCCGAGCGACATGCCGCTTTCGTAGTCGACCAGGGCGGCGCCGAGGGCCCCGTCGATGCTCATGGCTTCCTTGAGCGCTGTCTCGATGTTCACGCTGGTGCCCTCGATTTCCTTACGTGGGTGGACTCGGACGCAAGCGGTTCGACGAAGGTTGCTTCCCGACTTCTCCGAGTCCGAATAAGTGTCATCTTTGGCCGGTGTTGCAACAGTTGGCAATAAAGTACTGTGCGACCGAGGGGTCAGGAGGGGGAACTCATGGCTTTGCTCGACACCGTCCTGAACGCTGTCGGAAGGACGCCCGGCGTCACCGCCGCCGCCCTCCTGGACGGCGTGACGGGCCTCTGCTACGCCGGGTACGGCGACCCGGAACCGGCACAGGACGCCCAGGAGACCGCCCACTTGGCGATCATGAACCTGAACCGGGCCGGTTTCACGGGCGAGTTGGAGAGCATCGTCGTCACCACCACCGCCCATCACCATGTCACGACACGTGTCAACCAACAGGGTGACCCGCTCCTGCTGTTCGCCCTGGTGGACCGGGACCGTACGAACATCACGTGGGCGCTGCGCGACCTGGCCGAGCACACGGACCGACTGCTCGCATGACCCAGGAGACACCGACCGCCCGCAACGTCCCCGCTCTGCTGGCCGGCCTGTACGCCGAGAAGCGCTCCTGTGCCGTCCTGGTCTCCGGCACCCCGGGCGGTGTCATCCACGTCCGCGACGGCATGGTCATCGGCATGGAGACCCCCGGCGCCCCCGGCGTCGAGGTCCTGCTCCTGAAGTCGCACCGGATCACCGAGGACGACTGGACGGCCACTCGCGCCACCGGCACCGACCCCGCCCGGCTGGCCCTGGAGCTGGTCGCCCGGGGCCTGCTGGGCGCCGCGGAACTGGCGGTCATCGGCCGGGCCGCACTCTTCGACGCGGCCTTCGCCCTGGCCCTCACCAGCCCGGACGGCTGGGAGGTGACCGCTCCCCGCCCGCTGCTCGACACGGGCACCGCAGTGCCGCCCGACCTCCTGGTCACCGAGAACACCCGCCGTACCCGCCTGCTGTCGAACGAACACGGCGCCACCGCCCGCTTCGCCCGCGACCGCCTGGAACCGGCCCCGGCCGCGCGCGACCCGCGGCAGACCGCCCGGCTCTCGCCCCGCCACCGGACCCTCCTGACGGTCACCGACGGCCGCAGGACGCCCCGGGACATCGCGTTCGCCCTCGGCCGCGGCCTGTTCGCCGTGATGCTGGACCTCCGCGACCTCCTGGCCCTGGGCCTGCTCCAGCCCCCGTCCGCCACCCCCGCCGGCCGCCCCAGCACGGCCCCGCGCACCCCGTCCTCTCCCCCCACGGCGGCACCGCACCCCTCAGCGACCCCGCTCCCCCGCCGCAGGCGCTAGCAACCCCGGGGAGGCCGTTCGCCTCCGCACCACCAAGCACGACAGCACAGGAAGAGGCCACCATGAACGATCCCGTGCAGGACATCCTCGTCTCGTTGCGCGACCGGGTGATGGGCGTCTCCGAGACCGTCCTGGCCACCGTCGACGGCCTGGTGGTGGCCGCCGACGCCGACAAGACCCACCCCGAGTCCATGGCTGCCCTGGCCTCGGCCGCCCTCTCCCTCGGCCACCGCCTGGCCGACCAGGCCAACACCGGCACCCTCCGCCAGCTGACCGCCCAGTGCAGCGCGGGCCACGTCATAGTGACAGCGGTGGGCACCCGAGCCCTCCTGGCCGTGGTCACCGACGAGGGCGTGGACGGCCTGGCGTTCGACCGAGAGATCCCCACAGTGATCGAGGACCTGAAGAAGATCCTCGCCCATGACACCCCGTAAGCAAAGGCGCCCCGTAGGGGGCGCGGGGAACTGCGCGACCAGCCACAACGCACCCGCAGACGACCGACGACAGAAAAGGGGGCGGGGGGGGGCGCCCCCCACCCCCCCCGACGAACCACACCAAGTGGGGAGCCGCCCCCCCCCCCCCCCCCCCCCCCCCCCCCGCCCCCACAAACAAACGGGCGCCTGGCGCCCCCCCCCCCCACCCCCTCTGTCTCACCTCACGTAGTGGTACGCCTCCGCCGAGCCCCCGGCCGCCGCTCACTCGGCCGCGTCACCGGATCCCCGGCCTCCAGCGCGCTCGCGCGCCTCCGCAGCCCGAACTCGGCCAGCGCCTCCGCCAGCTTGCCCGCGGACGGCTCCGGAGCCATCACGTCCACCCGCAGCCCGTGCTCCTCGGCCGTCTTGGCCGTGGCGGGCCCGATACAGGCGATCACCGTCACGTTGTGCGGCTTCCCGGCGATACCCACCAGGTTCCGCACGGTCGACGACGACGTGAACAGCACCGCGTCGAAGCCACCGCCCTTGATCGCCTCCCGGGTCTCGGCCGGCGGCGGCGACGCCCGCACGGTCCGGTAGGCGGTCACGTCGTCCACCTCCCAGCCGAGCTCGATCAGCCCGGCGACCAGCGTCTCCGTGGCGATGTCGGCACGCGGCAGGAACACCCGGTCGATGGGGTCGAAGACCGGGTCGTACGGCGGCCAGTCCTCAAGGAGACCCGCGGCGCTCTGCTCCCCGCTGGGCATCAGGTCCGGCTTCACGCCGAAGGCGACCAGCGCCTTCGCGGTCTGCTCCCCGACCGCCGCGACCTTGATCCCCGCGAAGGCCCGGGCATCGAGCCCGTACTCCTCGAACTTCTCCCGGACCGCCTTGACGGCGTTGACCGAGGTGAAGGCGATCCACTCGTACCGTCCGGTGACGAGCCCCTTCACGGCCCGCTCCATCTGCTGGGGCGTGCGCGGCGGCTCGACGGCGATCGTCGGCACCTCGTGCGGCACGGCCCCGTAGGACCGCAGCTGGTCGGAGAGCGACGCCGCCTGCTCCTTCGTACGCGGCACGAGCACCTTCCAGCCGAACAGCGGCTTGGACTCGAACCACGACAACTGGTCGCGCTGGGCGGCGGCGGACCGCTCACCGACCACGGCTATCACCGGCCGGCCGCCGTCCGGTGACGGCAGCACCTTCGCCTGCTTCAGCGTCTGCGCGATGGTGCCGAGGGTGGCGGTCCAGGTCCGCTGCCGGGTCGTCGTACCGGCGACGGTGACGGTCAGCGGGGTGTCCGGCTTGCGGCCGGCGGCGACCAGCTCGCCGGCGGCCGCGGCCACCGAGTCGAGCGAGGTCGACACCACGACCGTGCCGTCCGAGGCGCCGACCTCGGTCCAGCACCGGTCCGAGGCGGTACGGGCGTCCACGAAGCGGACGTCCGCGCCCTGCGCGTCCCGCAGCGGCACACCGGCGTACGCCGGCACCCCGACCACGGCCGCGACACCCGGCACGACCTCGAAGGGCACACCCGCGGCGACGCAGGCGAGCATTTCCTCGGTCGCGTACGTATCAAGTCCCGGGTCCCCGGACACCGCACGGACGACCCGCCTGCCACCCCGCGCGGCCTCCATGACAAGATGAGCCGCATCCCGCACGGGCGGGAGGGAAGCGGTTGTTGACGCACCGTCAACAACCGTCAGTTGAGGCGTGCCTGTGCCCGGATACGGGTCCGACGACGGATCCGGATTCGTGGTCACGACGGAGACGCCCTGCCTGGCGTGGGTCCTGATCACGTCGAGCACGTCGTGCTCGGCGACCAGGACGTCCGCGCTGGACAGTGCCTCCACGGCACGCAAGGTCAGCAGTCCCGGATCCCCGGGTCCGGCACCCAGGAAGGTGACGTGCCCGTGTTCCAGGCCGGCGGGAAGGTTGGTGGGGCTCACTGTGCTCGCTCCCCCATCAGACCGGCCGCGCCCTGGGCAAGCATCTCGGCGGCGAGTTCGCGACCGAGCGCCGTCGCCTGGTCGTGTGTCTCGGGCACGGGACCGGTGGTGGACATCTGCACCGTCCGGGTGCCGTCGGTCGTGCCGACGACTGCCCGCAGGCGCATTTCCTTGACAATCTGCCCGTCGGCCAGCAGGTCGGCCAGCGCGCCCACAGGGGCGGAGCAGCCGGCCTCCAGGGCGGCGAGCAGTGATCGCTCGGCGGTCACGGCGACCCGCGTGAACGGGTCGTCGAGTTCCCCGAGCAGGGCGACGAGCTCCGCGTGGTGCGCGGCGCACTCGATCGCCAGTGCCCCCTGGCCGGGGGCGGGCAGAACCGTGTCGACCGACAGGAAGTCGGTCACCTCGTCGATGCGGCCGATCCGGTTCAGTCCGGCGGCCGCCAGTATGACGGCGTCCAGCTCACCGTCGCGGACGTACCCGATCCGGGTGTCCACGTTTCCGCGTATCGGCACCGTCTCGACGTCCAGCCCATGGGTGCGCGCGTACGCGTTCAGCTGCGCCATCCGGCGCGGCGAACCCGTGCCGATGCGTGCCCCGCGGGGCAGGTCGGTGAACTTCAGCGCGTCCCGGGCGACGATCACGTCGCGCGGGTCCTCGCGCACCGGTACGGCGGCCAGGACCAGGTCGGCGGGCTGGGTGGTCGGGAGGTCCTTCAGCGAGTGAACCGCGAAGTCGACCTCGCCGCGCAGCAGCGCGTCCCGCAGGGCGGTCACGAAGACACCCGTGCCGCCGATCTGTGCGAGGTGCTCGCGGGAGGTGTCGCCGTAGGTGGTGATCTCCACCAGCTCGACGGGCCGCCCGGTCACCCGGCTCACGGCTTCCGCCACCTGCCCGGACTGGGCCAGGGCGAGTCTGGATCGCCTGGTCCCCAGCCTCAGTGGATTGTCACTCATGCCGGTCGGTCCTTCTTGTCTGTGCTGTCCACGGCCCGGGAGACGGCGGCAACCGTCTCGGGGTCGAGGTCGAACAGGGTCCGCAGCGCGTCCGCGTACCCGGCGCCGCCGGGCTCGGCCGCGAGCTGCTTGACCCGTACGGTCGGCGCGTGCAGCAGTTTGTCGACGACCCGGTGCACGGCCTGCCGGATCTCCCCGCGCTGCCGTTCGTCCAAGTCGGGCAGGCGCCCGTCGAGCCGCGCGATCTCACCCGCGACGACATCGGCGGCCATCGTCCGCAGCGCGACCACGGTGGGCGTGATGTGCGCCGCCCGCTGGGCCGCGCCGAAGGCCGCCACCTCGTCCGAAACGATCCGCCGGACCTCGTCCACGTCGGCCGCCATCGGGGCGTCCGCGGACGCCTCGGCCAGCGACTCGATGTCCACAAGCCGCACCCCGGCCAGCCGGTGCACGGCCGCGTCGATGTCGCGGGGCATGGCGAGGTCGAGGAGGAAGAGCGCGGGGGCGGGCCGGACGAACCCGGCGACCGGCTCCGGCCTGCGCCGCTCCGGGATCCGGCCGACCCGGGCGGCGGCCGCGGCCAGCGCCCCGATCAGCTCGGCCTCGGCCTCGGGCGCACGGCGCCCGGCCTCCCGGATGTCGACGGTCCCGTTGTCCACCCAGGCCGCGTGCTGCTCCAGCTCGGCGGCGGCCATGCCGGCGACGGCGGCCTCCCCCATCACGGAGAAGCCGCTCTGCGCCGCGGTGAGGTCGAGCGGGCAGTTCTCGTCGGTGCCGAGCCCGGTACCGGCAGCGGCCGGCAGCTGCTTGGACGCCGACGGTACGTCGATCTCGGCGACGGGCTCACCCGTCCGCCCCTCGACCGCCGCCGCGACCGCCTCGGCGGTCAGCACCAGCCCGGTCGCACCCGTGCACGACACCACGACGTCGGCACGTGTCAGCTCGCCCGGCACCGCATCCATCGGTACCGCGCGGGCCGCCACGTCCGTCTCGTCGTTCTCGGCGATGATCTGCGCCAGCCGCTCGGCACGGTCGTACGTGCGGTTCGCGACGACGATCTCCGTGACCCCCGCCCGCGCGAGCGTGGCGGCGGCCAGCGAGGACATCGATCCGGCGCCGATGACCAGCGCCTTCCTGCCCTTGGCCCATTCCTGCACATCCCCGCCGGCGGCCAGCTGCTCAAGACCGAAGGTGACCAGGGACTGTCCGGCCCGGTCGATCCCGGTCTCGGAGTGGGCACGCTTGCCGACCCGCAGACCCTGCTGGAACAGGTCGTTCATCAGCCGCCCGGCGCTGTGCAGCTCCTGCGCGCGGGCCAGGGAGTCCTTGAGCTGCGCGAGGATCTGCCCCTCGCCGACGACCATCGAGTCGAGCCCGCAGGCCACCGAGAACAGGTGGTGGACGGCCCGGTCCTCGTAGTGCACGTAGAGATAAGGGGTGAGCTCGTCCAGTCCCACCCCGCTGTGCTGGGCGAGCAGCGTGGACAGCTCGGCGACCCCTGCGTGGAACTTGTCCACGTCGGCGTAGAGCTCGATGCGGTTACAGGTCGCGAGCACGGCGGCCTCGGTGGCCGGCTCGGCGGCGACCGTGTCCTGGGCCAGCTTGACCTGGGCGTCCGCGCTGAGCGCGGCCCGCTCCAGGACGCTGACCGGGGCGCTGCGGTGGCTCAGCCCGACGACGAGGAGACTCATGCCGGCATCACGGCGGGTACGTCCCCGTCGGGCCCCTGCTCGCTGGAGTCCTGGTGCGCGGCGACGGGCGGGACCGTCCCCTCGTGCTCCTCGCCGGCCTTGCGCTGCTCGTGGAAGGCGAGGATCTGCAGCTCGATGGAGAGGTCGACCTTGCGTACGTCGACGCCGTCCGGGACGGACAGCACGGTCGGCGCGAAGTTCAGGATGGAGGTGACCCCGGCGGCCACCAGCCGGTCGCAGACCTGCTGGGCGACGCCCGGCGGGGTGGTGATCACGCCGATGGAGACGCCGTTGCCGGAGATGATCTTCTCCAGGTCGTCGCTGTGCTGCACGGCGATCCCGGCGACCTGCCGCCCGGTCATCGCCGGATCGGCGTCGATGAGGGCGGCGACCCGGAAGCCACGGGAGGCGAACCCGCCGTAGTTGGCGAGAGCGGCGCCGAGATTTCCGATACCGACGATCACAACCGGCCAGTCCTGGGTCAGGCCCAGCTCGCGGGAGATCTGGTAGACGAGATACTCGACGTCGTAGCCGACACCGCGCGTTCCGTACGAACCCAGGTAGGAGAAGTCCTTGCGCAGCTTCGCGGAGTTGACCCCCGCGGCCGCGGCCAGCTCCTCCGAGGAGACCGTGGGGACCGAGCGCTCGGACAGTGCGGTCAGAGCGCGGAGGTACAGCGGAAGCCGGGCGACGGTGGCCTCGGGGATACCTCGGCTGCGGGTCGCCGGTCGGTGAGTTCGGCCAGTTGCCACGGTGCTCCAACGGGTTGAGCGGGGCTGCGGACGGTCACACGTACCCAGACCGCCCCGTCGACAGCAGGCTATGTCTTTGTGAACGCGTGCACAAAGATGGTGTCCGATTTGCCCGGCCAACGTGACCGGGGTCACGCGCCCCCGGCGCAGCCGTGCGGAGCCGGTGCACAAGCGCCCGCGCTCCCTCTCCGATAGGGGCAAAACCGTACACACTCCTTACGAATCCCGCCCCCGAGACCAAGCCGCCGTCGATCCTAAGCGACTTTGCAGCCGGTTTGGACTAGTCGGTCAGTGCCTTGCGGAGCCGTTCCTCGTTCACGCGCCAGAAGGTGTGCTGTTCGCCGTCGACGAGTACCACCGGGATCTGTTCCCAGTAGAGATCGTGCAGTTGCGCATCCTGGGTGATGTCCTTCTGCTCCCAGGACACTCCGAGGTCGCCGCACACCTTCTCGACCACGACCTGTGCGTCATCACACAGATGGCAGCCGGGTTTACGGATGAGGGTGACCGATCGCGCACTCGGCGCGGGCGCCTTCCGGCCAAAGAGGGGACTCATGACGTCCATTGTCCCGCCCCTGGCAGGGCATGTCCGCCGCCTTCTGCACGGGTTCTTCGCTTTGTTTAACGACCTGGTCGCGGAGAGTTCACACCCATCCAACTCCCGTGACTCCGGAACCTCCGAACAAACTGGCTATGCTCACGACATGGCCGCTCTCGGATGGCTCACTCCCCGTAGGCGCTCCGCCACGGCGCGGAGCGTGTTGGCAGGCGAGGCCTCGGCGGAGGCCGCGCGCAAGAACCAGGAAGCGCCGGCACCCCTCGACGAGGCCGCGGAGCCGGACTTTCCCGTGCTCGGGGACGACAGGGCCGCCGCGTTCTTCGACCTGGACAACACCGTCATGCAGGGCGCCGCCATCTTCCACTTCGGCCGTGGCCTGTACAAACGGAAGTTCTTCGAGACCCGCGACCTCGCCAGGTTCGCCTGGCAGCAGGCGTGGTTCCGGCTGGCCGGCGTCGAGGACCCCGAGCACATGCAGGAGGCGCGGGACTCCGCCCTCTCCATCGTGAAGGGCCACCGGGTCGCGGAGCTCCAGACCATCGGCGAGGAGATCTACGACGAGTACATGGCCGAGCGCATCTGGCCCGGCACCCGCGCCCTCGCCCAGGCCCACCTGGACGCGGGCCAGAAGGTGTGGCTCGTCACAGCGGCCCCGGTGGAGATCGCCGGCGTGATCGCCCGCCGGCTGGGCCTGACGGGCGCGCTGGGCACGGTCGCCGAGTCGGTGGACGGCGTCTACACGGGCAAGCTGGTCGGCGAGCCCCTGCACGGCCCGGCGAAGGCCGAGGCGGTGCGCGCCCTCGCGGCGGCCGAGGGCCTCGACCTGTCCCGCTGCGCGGCCTACAGCGACTCGCACAACGACATCCCGATGCTCTCTCTGGTCGGTCACCCCTACGCCATCAACCCGGACACGAAGCTGCGCAAACACGCCCGTGAACTGGACTGGCGCCTGCGCGACTACCGCACGGGGCGCAAGGCGGCGAAGGTGGGCATCCCGGCGGCGGCGGGCGTCGGCGCGGTTGCCGGTGGCACTGCGGCCGCGATCGCGTTGAGCCGCCGGCGTCGATAGTTCGGCGTCGGCCGAGCAGGACATCGCCGTAGCACCGCGGGCCGGTTCCCGGCTGCGGGCACGTCGTGGCCGGTCGCGCAGTTCCCCGCGCCCCTTTAGGTTTCTCCGGCCGCGGGCAGTCGTGCCGGTGGGGCGGCACGGGTGGGCGCGGGCGGCACCCTGCAAGCGCCGGTAAGCGTCCCCACCCCGCCCCAGCCCCCACCCGCCGGCCCCCGAACACACCGGCGTCCTCTCCACGCGCCCGGAATTATCGCGCGGTCACCTCAACACGCCCCGCACATCGCCGAAACCCGCACGTTTACGTTCAACAACCGATCACTCTAGGGCCCTTGAGGCGCCGCCAAACGGTTACAGAAGCGACGCAATCGATGATTTGAGCAACTCGGTGTAGCAGTGCCTGCACGAAGCGTTATTCTCCTCAGACGCAAACCGGTTCCCCTCCGTCGCTACGACGGGTGAAAGGTTCCGTACTGCACGTGATGGAAGCTCTGCCTCTGGGAGTCCCGTGTACCCACACGTCGGGGTTGACGCCTCGGGCCTGGCTACGCTGCGCGCAACAGTCGCGACGGTCAAAGAGACGCTGCGCGGCCTTGTCCCGACCGCGTACGCCGTCCCCGCCTTCGCCAACGCCGCCCCCGTCGGCCCGTGCTACGCACTGGCCGACGGCATGGAACAGGTGCCTGCGCGCAGCGCCGTCGCCGAGGGCCGCCGGTCCGGCGACGGACGGGGCGTGGGCAGACGCGGCCGCGCCACCGGCGCCACCGCCACCACCACCGCCCGCCGCCCGGCCGCGGACAGCGACAGCGCCCGGATGATGGATCTCGTGGAGCGCGCCCAGGCCGGCGAGGCCGACGCCTTCGGCCGCCTCTACGACCAGTACAGCGACACCGTGTACCGCTACATCTACTACCGCGTCGGCGGCAAGGCGACCGCCGAGGACCTCACCAGCGAGACGTTCCTGCGCGCGCTGAGAAGGATCGGCACCTTCACCTGGCAGGGCCGGGACTTCGGCGCCTGGCTGGTCACCATCGCCCGCAACCTGGTCGCCGACCACTTCAAGTCGAGCCGCTTCCGCCTGGAGGTCACCACCGGCGAGATGCTCGACGCCAACGAGGTCGAGCGCTCCCCGGAGGACTCCGTCCTGGAGTCCCTCTCCAACGCGGCCCTGCTCGACGCCGTACGACGCCTCAACCCCCAGCAGCAGGAGTGCGTGACGCTCCGCTTCCTCCAGGGCCTCTCGGTCGCCGAGACCGCCCGGGTGATGGGCAAGAACGAGGGTGCCATCAAGACCCTCCAGTACCGGGCCGTGCGCACTCTCGCCCGGCTCCTCCCGGACGACGTGCGCTGAACCGGCCACCCTGGGCGACAGGCAACTCACGCTCCGTGAAAGCGTGTTGTCTTTCTCAGCCGATCACCGGTCGTCCGTAACCCAAGTGCCGAGCCGCTCGTTGTGCGGGATACAGGCTCCCTGTGGTCACGTCCGACCAGTCCCCGATCACACGATCGTGTGGATTGGTCGGGGGCGTGCAACCCTCAGGACCCCCTGGGGAGTCGACCGTCATGACGAGAGGAGGTGCCGCCAGTGATCGCGAACGTATCGGCCCACCGGCGGGCGAACGCCTTCGCCCAGGCTCTGGAGGAGCAGCCCGACCGGGACCCGGCGGCCGCCCGGTCCGGGGGACCGGCGGGCGATCCGGCCGCTCCGGACCGGGCCGAACGGACCGAGCAGGGCGAGCTGTTGGCCCTGGCGACTGAGCTCGCCGCACTGCCCAAGCCGGAGCTCGACCCGAAGGTCAAGGTCGTCCAGCGGGCCCAGCTTGTGGCCGCGATGGAGGCCATGCTGGCCGAGGGCACCCTGGGCAGGGCGGCGGACGCTTCGGTACCCGAGCAGCGTGCGCCCCGTTCCAAGGGCGCACATCGGGCCAGCCCCCTGGGCAAGTTGCGACCGCGTTCCCGGCTTGCCAAGGGGCTCGCCGCGGGCGGCCTGAGCGTCGGCGTGGCAGCAGGAGCCTTCGGCGGGGTCGCCGCCGCCAGCTCCGACGCCCTGCCCGGCGACTCGCTGTACGGCCTCAAACGCGGCATCGAGGACTTCAAGCTCAACTATCTGGCCGACGGCGACGACCAGCGCGGCCAGACCTACCTCGACCAGGCCTCGACCCGGCTGGTGGAGGCCCGTCGGCTGATGGACCGGGGCCGCGGCGGCCACCTCGACCACGAGTCGATCGGGGAGATCCGCCGCACCCTGTCCGGCATGCAGCACGACGTCACCGAGGGCCACCGACTGCTCCACGAGGCGTACGAGCGCGACCCGGACTCGCTGGGCCCCATCCAGGCCCTGTCCTCCTTCGCCCAGTCCCACCGCGAGGCCTGGGGCGCCCTGCGCGAGAAGCTCCCGGTCCAGCTCGGGGACGTCAGTCAGCAGGTGTCGTCGGTCTTCGACGCCATAGACCAGGAGGTCGCCCCGCTGCAGTCCCTGCTCCCCCAGCCGCCCCAGAACACCGGCGGCACCGGCAAGCAGGGCTCCGGCACGGCGTCCACCGGCTCCTCCGGCAGCCACCGGTCGACGACCCCGTCCACCTCCGGCAGCTCCTCCTCCGGCCACGACTCCGGCACCGGCAGCCCCAGCGGCTCGGCCTCCGGCAGCGCCGGCGAGGGCCTCATCGGCGGCACCACGGGCGGCCTGCTCGATCCCCCGAAGACGGGAAGCTCGGGGAGCAGCACGTCCCCGTCGAAGACCCCGTCCAGTGCACCCGACGTCACCCTGCCCCCGCTCCTCCCGGGCCTGCTACCGGGCCTGGGTATCGACAGCGAGGACAGCAGCAGCTAACACCCCCCGCGCCCCCCCAAGCGGCGAAGCCCCCGCGGGGGGGGCGCGGG
>NZ_JBHXLU010000093.1:0-47619 GCF_042720695.1 Streptomyces sp. NPDC058457
GCACACACCTTGGGGGTAGTTCAACCTCAAACTGGCCGCCTGGGTCGGGGGGGGGGGGGGGGGGGGGCGGGGGGGCGCCCAAACCCGGCACAGCCCGCCGCGCCCCGGATCTCACTCGGCGCCGGGTCAAGCTCTGCCCAAGTGACGGGGCGGTCGGAGCCGGTGCCCACCTGGTGGCCTGATCCCGTTAAAAGTTGGCATTCATGCCATGGTGGTGACGGCAGATACGCGGCGACGCTGGACACATGACGAATAACTCCACCGCCACGATGCGTGCCATCCGCCAGGAGACCCACGGTTCTCCCGAGGTGCTCAAGGAGGTTGAGCTTCCCCGGCCCGTGCCAGGTCTGAGCGAGATTCTGGTCGCCGTACGCGCGGCCGGCGTCAACCCGACCGACTGGTGGAACCGCGCCCGGCCGCTGACCATCGACCGCCTGCCACTCGTCCTGGGCTGGGACGTCTCCGGAGTCGTGGAGGCCGTCGGCACCGGGGTCACCCTCTTCAAGCCGGGAGACGAGGTCTTCGGCATGCTGCCCTACCCCTACGGGGTCGGTTCGCACGCCGAGTACGTGACCGCTCCCGCTCGATCCTTCGCGCACAAGCCCGCTGGTATCGACCATGTGCAGGCAGGGGCTCTCCCGCTCGCGGCCCTCACTGCCTATCAGGCACTGATGGACACTGCCGATGTCCAGCCTGGGCAGAGGGTCCTCATCCACGCGGCGGCCGGCGGCGTCGGTCACCTCGCGGTCCAGATCGCCAAGTCCCGCGGTGCGTACGTGATCGGCACCGCCAGTGCCGCCAAGCACGACTTCCTGCGCTCCCTCGGAGCGGACGAGGTCATCGACTACCACGCGGTCGATTTCGCCGAGGCTCTCACGGACATCGACGTGGTCCTCGACCCGATCTCGTTGGACACCGCCGCCCGCGCCCGATCCGTTGCCGTCCTGCGCCCGGGCGGCACCCTCGTCTCGATCCTGCCGGTGCCCATCGACCCCGACGAACTGGCCAAGATCGCCGAGCGGGGCATCCGCTTCGAGTCCCTCCTCGTCGAGGCCGATCAGGCCGGCATGAACGCTGTCGTAGGCCTCGTCGAGACCGGTGCTCTGCGCGCCCACATCGAGGCCACCTTCCCGCTCGCCGAGGCGGCCAAGGCCCATGCCCTCGGTGAGACCGGCCGTACCACCGGGAAGATCGTGCTGACGGTGGAGGGGACCGGCAAGGCACAGATCGCCGTCCGGGTCCTCAGGGCCGCGTTCGAAGGCGGCGACACGTCCGTCATCGATGATTTCGTGCGGCCGGACTACATCCAGCACAACCCGCTGGCCCCTGACGGCCCCGAGGCCATGAAGGCCTTCGGCGCCGCCTGGCGACAGCGGTTCCCGGAGGCCACGTACGACGAGGAGCGAGTCATCTCCGAGGGCGACCTGGTACTCCTCCACTCCAGCGGTGTGCTCACCCCCGGCACTCCCGGGCTCGCCGTCATCGACATCTTCCGTTTCCAGGACGGGAAGATCGCCGAGCACTGGGACATCCTCCAGGAGGTGCCGGCGAGCACGGCCAGCGGCAACGACATGTTCTCCACGCTCAGCCGGCCGCGCGCCGAGGCGCCGGGGCAACGGTGGTTCACGGCGTACAACAAGAGGATCGTCACCGACTACGTCGACCGGCTCCTGGTCCGCAAGGACCTGGCCGCCATCGACACGTACGTGGGCCCCGAGTACCACGAGCACAATCCGAACATCTCCGAGGGTGCGGCGGGCGTACGGGCCGGACTGACCGCGTACTTCGAGCAGTTCCCGCAGCTGAGCGTCACGCCGAAGCGGGTCATCGCCGAGGGCGACCTGGTGGCCGTCCACAGCCACTACATCGACGCCCCGGGCGATCGCGGTCGGGCGGTCATCGACCTCTTCCGGGTCAGGAACGGGAAGATCGTCGAGCACTGGGACGCCTCGCAGGACGTACCGGAGACCGCCGCCAACGACAACACGATGTTCTGACGGCGCCGGGCCGCAGCGGTCACGCTGCGGCCCGGGGCGGCGCACTGAAAGCGATCTCCGCCCTCCAGTCTCCGCTGCGGGCTCCAGTACGAGGAGAGAATCATGACCGCATTGCGGTACGAGGTGTTCGTGACACCCGCGATCGCGCAGAGCAGCGGCAGCCTGAACCTTCCCAACGGCGACCCCATGGTGTGGTCGCCCATCTCCACGACCCTGGTCTACGGCGAACACGATGCCGTTCTCGTCGACCCGCCCTTCACCACTCACACTGCCCGTCGGGTGCTCGCCTGGGTGGAGAAAACGGGCAGGAACCTCACCGAGATCTACATCACGCACGGCCACGGTGACCACTGGCTCGGCGCTCCGGTCCTGCTCGAACGGTTCCCCGACGCAGCGGTCCGTGCCACGGCCGGGACCAAGGCCCACATGGCAGGACTGGCCACTCCGGAGTCCCGTGGGCCCTTCTGGGACGTGCTGTTCCCGGGCCAGATCCCGACGGTCCCCATCGACGTGCGGGTCGTCGGAGAAGAGGGGCTGAACCTGGAGGGACACGCACTCACTCCGGTAGAGGTCGGGCACAGCGACGGCGACGACACGACCGTGCTCTGGGTGCCGAGCCTGAAGCTGGCCGTAGCCGGCGACGTCGTCTACAACGGCGTACACCTGGCGCTCGCGGACTCCGCAGGTGGAGGCCGTGACGCGTGGCGTCGCGCACTCGGCCAAGTGGAGGCGCTCGGAGCGGAGTTCGTGGTGGCCGGCCACAAGGACCCCGCCCGCGCGGACGACCCCGGCGAGATCGGTCGTACGCGCCGTTACCTCGACGACGCGGACCGGCTGTTGTGGGGATCACCCGCCCCCACGGAGTTCTTCGACGCGATGCTGAGCCTCCATCCGGAACGTATCAACCCGGGCATACTCTGGTTCAGCGCCCTCAGCCTCCTGAACGGCCGCTCGGCTCAGTAGGCGCCGACTTCCACGGCCTACCGGGTCGGGCCGAGTTGTTGCAGTGGCTGCGCGACAACGGAGTCGCCCGCCGGCACTGACGGGACCGTCCTGGACCGCCCGTATGGTCCAGGACGGAAGTGGTGTGGACGGCATACGGCCGGCGGCTCGATCCGTGGCTCAGGCCGTGGGCACGCTCGGCTGGTTGACGCGCGACGCGTCACCGCCTTGGACATTGTCACGGACGCCGGCGGTCGCCTCGTGCGGCACCCCGAGGGGGATCGCACTGACGTCGGACAGGAGTGCGAACTGCTTGGGGCTGAGCTGTACGTCCAGGGCGTCCAGGTAGTCGTCGAGCTGCGTGAGGTTACGCGGGCCGATGATAGGAATGAATGAAGTCGAGGCTTGGGCGGCACGCTCACGTAGCCAGGCCACTGCCACCTGTGCCGGTGTCGTGCCGGTCTCCTCGGCGATGGCCAGGACGGTGTCGACGACCGCGGTCTTCTGCGCGGTGCTCTCGGTGTGGATGAGAGTCTTGAAGTCGGTCAGCCGCCCCTCGGCGCTGCGGCGGTACTTGCCGGTCAGCAGCCCGCCGCCGAGCGGTGACCACAGGGCGGCGCCCAGTCCCAGACTCTCGGCCATCGGCAGCAGTTCCCGGTCGGCGGTCCTCTCGACGAGGCTGTACTCGATCTGGATGCCCGCGACCGGTGCCCAGTTCTTCAGGTCCGCGAGGGTAGCGGCGCGGGAGACCCGCCATGCGGGGAAGTTGGAAAGGGCGGCGTGGAGGATCTTGCCGGACGAGACCAGGTCGTCCAGTCCGCGCAGGATCTCCTCCATCGGCGTGAGGTCGTCGGGGAAGTGAACCCAGTATAGGTCGATGTAGTCGGTGCCGAGGCGCCTCAGGCTCGCCTCCAGCGAAGTGACCATGTTCTTGCGGCTGTTGCCCGTGCTGGAGATGCCGCGCTGCGGTGTGGCTCCGTTGGTGAACTTGGTCGCCAGGACGAAGTGATCCCGGTCGGCGGCGATGAACTTCCCGACCAGCTCTTCCGACTCGCCGAACTGGTAGCTGTCCGCGGTATCGAGAAACGTGCCGCCGGCCTCGGCGAACCTGTCGAACATCCGGCGCGATTCGTCGGGCTCGGCGCCGGCTCCCCAGCCGGTGCCGAAGTTGCCCGTACCGAGTGCGTACTCGGAGACGCGGAGTCCGGTCCGTCGTCCGAATGTCGTGTAGCGCATAAGTTCTCCTTCGTGCCGATATCACATGGATGGTCGGGTGGGGGCGGTGAGGTTTCGGCCAGGGCGACGACCAGGAGGGGCGAACATGCGGTGCCGGGCGCAGCCTGAACGGGATGCTGCGCCGGCGGGTTACGCATACACGTGCGGCGCGACGCCGGACGTGTATGCATAAACCGATCGGTTTACTCAAGGCTTCACCGTAGTTGATACCGACGACCCCTGTAAACCGATCGGTATCCTCGGGGATATGGACGAACTTCACTCCGCGCGTCGGCGTCGTGGTGCCCGGGAGCGGATCCTCAAAGCGGCGACCGAGCTGTTCACGGCGCAAGGGATCAACGCGACCGGGATGGAGCAGCTGTCAACCGCCGCCGCCGTGTCGAAACGCACTCTCTACACGCACTTCTCCAGCAAGGACGACCTCGTCGTGGCGTACTTGAGCACCTTGAGGGGCGGTCTCCTCCCCGCCCTCCCAGGGTCCGATCAACCGTCCCGGAGCCCGCGCGAGCAACTCCTCGCTGTCTTCGACTGGAAGCCGCCGCAGAGTGTCGCTCCCGTCCGGGGCTGCCCGTTCCTGAACGTGAGTGTCGAGGTGCCCGACCCCGGGCGCCCCGCCCATCAACTGGCCGCGGCGCACAAGAGGGAGTTCGCCCGCCGCCTCTCGGAGATCGCACGACAGGCCGGCATCGCCGCTCCGGAGATCCTTGGTGAACAACTCGCGCTGCTCTACGACGGTGCGGCGGCACGCGGTACCGTGCTCAACAGTAGGCACACCGGTGCGTGTGCGAGATCCATCGCAGAGTCGCTGATCGACGCCGCCCTCGCCGGCGCCGACACGACATCAGAGAGATGAGGGCAGCAGCCTCACGAGGGCTGGGGCCGTTGGCAGCCGGCGGCGTGTTCTTGGTGTGCGCGACCCTGCTGACCGCGTTCGTTGCCACGGAGACCAAGGTCAGGCCCCCTGTCGCCCCTCTGCGGTGACGACCGTGACCGCGGCGGTGTCTTGCGTCGTGGAAGGCCACGTCAACCGGATCAAAATGATCAAGCGCCAAATGTGCGGCCGGGTTGGCTTCGGCCTGCTATGGAAGCGAGGCCTGCTGGCCTGACTGCAGCTTTGTCGCTCAACGAGCGGGTCCGTTCAGCTGATCGCGAGCGTCACGGGATCCAGGCCCAGCTTGTTCCGGCATGAGTCGACGGCCCGGGTGACCCAGGCAGTCACGGCGTCGCGATCCGGAGCGATGGCGTGAAGCTCGCGTGCCTTCTCGTGGGCTTGGACCATCCACGGGGCCAGCGGGTCCTCTCGAAGGACTCGCTCGAAATGCTCGCGGGCCGTGGCCGGTTCTCCGGCCAGAGCGGCTGCGATCCCGGCGTCGAAGCTGTCCCAGAGGAATCCCCGTCGCACCGGCCTGGACGTCAGGTACCGGGCTACGTCCGGCAGAGCCGGGAACATCTCCCTCAGCGCGGTCACGTTCGCAGCCGCCTGCCGGCCGAGTTCGAGTGCCAGCGGCGTGAACTGGTCCTCGGTGCGAAACGGCTCGGGGCCGGTCCGGAATGCGTCTGAGTGGAAGGCCAGGTGGTCCACGTCGTGCCACAGCCACATCGTACCGACGTACAGACCGCTGCCGGCGGTCCGCGGCGGAGTGAATTCCACGACCCCGAGCCACCACTCGTGATCATCGATCCACAGCCGCGACCGCCCGCGCTGGACCAGGCCGAGCGGCTTCAGGGACTCCCGCGCTGCCGAGGTGACGATCCGGAGCACCGCACTGCGATCTGCCATGACCGGCATTGTCGACCGTTCCACCGACATCACCATCGGTCGTGGTGGTGGCACTCACCATGTACAGCAGCTTTCAACAACACGGAGCGCTGTCGGCTTGCGGAAGCCTGTAGCGATGCGCGGATTGCCGCCGGCCCGTCTGCGGGTGCGACGGCAGATCCACGCGAGGGCCCGGCCAGCGCAGTTCAACGGGCTGGCGATATTGGTGCTGTCATATCGCTTGAGGTCCTCCTGTCGAGCGACAGCCGTATGCGGTCCGGCCAAGCCCGCCGACGACACCGCGCGCCTGCTGACGCCGGTGACATGCTGCCTGGCATGTCAGACGACAAGCCACTGCTGATTCGTCCCGGCGTTGCAGCTCGACTGGTCCAGAGCCGCCCCGTTGGCGGTCGAAGCTCCGGCGACCTCAAGGCACTTGCCGCTGTTGACGTTGGCGAGGGTGACGTAGCCGCCGATCACCGCCGTCTTCGTCCATAGCTGCTCTGCGGCCCCGGTGCACGTCGACTGGACGGCGACCGCACCGTCGGCGGTGGAGGCACCGGAGATTTGGAGGCACTTACCGCTGTTGACGTTGACCAGCTCGTAGTTGGTGCCGACGGCCGTCGACACCCACTGCTGGTTGGCCCCTGAGTTGCAGTTGCCCGAGTTCACGGCCGCGCCGTCGGCCGTGCTCAGGTACCAGACGTCCGCGCACTTGGCGCTGTTGCGGTTCAGCAGGTGGTTGTTCGCCGCTCCCAGGGGGCCGGCGAGGATGGGCCAGCCACCGGAGAAGGTGACCTGGCGGATGTCGAGGGTCTCCTGCCCGGAGTTGTTGCCGTCGTAGTAGTGGTAGGCGAGGAACTTCGACGAGCCGTCGTCATAGGCGTCCGCACCGCCTGCGGCCACTCTCGGGTAGGCACCGGTGAGGATGCTGGTCCCGCCGCCGGAGGCCATGTCGGTGCCGTTCTGGTCGAGGTACGGTCCTGTGATGCTGGTGGACTTGCCGACCACGGTGTAGTAGGTGCTGTTGACCCCGTTGCAGCAGTTCCCCTTCGAGCCGAAGAGGTAGTAGTAGCCGCCGTTGAGGATGATGGTCGGGTTCTCGATGCCGATGGCGATGTGCCAGAGGTTGTTGTCGGTGGTGGAGAGCTTGCCCGTGGTCCCGTCCAGGACGTGCATGTAGGTGCCGCTGCCGGTCCAGGAACCCCAGGAGATGTACAGCCGGCCGTCCGGCCCCCAGTCGACGTTGGGGTCGATCGGGTAGTTGACGTCCGTGACCATGCCCTGGTCGGTCCAGGGGCCCTCGATGTTCGTGGCCGTGGCCAGGCCCATCACGGCGTACGACGTGCCCCAGAGCGAGCCTGCGTAGTACAGGTGGTAGACGCCGTTGAAGTACTTGATGTCGGGGGCCCAGATGTTCGGCGGGGTCGAGCCGAGCTTGGTGGTGATCCAGGACGGGGTCGACTCCCAGACGTTGCCGATCTTGGTCCAGCCGGTGGCCGGGGTGCTGTCGCACGTCCTGCGTTCGGTGATGGACCCGCTCGGGTTGAGCGAGTCGTGCTCGAACCCGGTGGAGAACCCGTAGTAACAGCTGCCGACCTTGATGACGGAAGGGTCGTGCATACGGATGTCACCGCTGAGGGCCTGTGCCGGACCGGCGGTGGCCAGACTCAGGAAGGCCATGAGGGCGGCCACGATCGTGGCGAGGGCGGCATGGATGCGCCGTCTGCGGATTCCAGGGCGTGGCCTTGCGGGGCGATATCTGGTCATGCGGACTCCTTGTGTCACTGATGCGGGTTCGACCGAGCAACCGACGGTCAGCCATCGGCTCTCGGGGGAGACCGCCGCCCGGTACGGTCCGTCTACGCCTCCGCCCTCGGGAGACGGGCCCACGGAACGGAGAGGGAGCGTGCGGGGCAGGAGGACGTCGCCTGTCGGCTCGTGCAAGCGGCGGAGATCATCGATGGGTGGTCAGCCCTGGGACGCCGTGGTCGACTGTCCGTCTACGGAAGGGCGAGGCTAGTTGATCTTGGTGATCGTCCAGCGCTGTGCGTCTGCGGTCGAGGTGGACTCCTGGTCCAGCAGGGCTCCGTCGCCGGTCGATGCGCCGACCACCGACAGCGCCAGTCCGCTGACGCGGTTGACCACCTGGTATTTACCGTCGCCGGTGTCGATGAGAGACCACTGTTGGGACGTTCCGCCGGATGCCGGCTTCTGGACGACCGCGCTACCGCTGGTGGTGGCCCCCGCCGAGTCGAGGAGGTCTCCGGTGAACGTGTTCGTGATCGTGTAGTAGGAGCCGGTCTGTGTGAAGGTCCAGTACTGGTCCGGATGGTTCACATCGCGGTACTGGTCTGCCTGCGTTCCGTCACCGCTTCCGATCACCTCCGCGTACTTTCCGCTGTTGACGTTGGTCATCACGAACTGTCCGCCGGTGAAGTCGGGCGCCGCCGTCTGGACGAGGTTCCACCGCTGGTTCGCCGAGGACGTGAGCGGTGCCTGGGTGACCTGCTCGTTGGTAGAGGTCTGGCCGTTCGCGTCGGTCGCCATGGTCAGCGCCAGGTCGCTTCGCCGATTGGTGAGGGTGTATCCGCCGGCCGGTGACGGTTCGACCGACCAGTCCTGCTCCGCACCGCCCGTCGCCGTCCACTGGATGACGCCCGCGCCGGAAGACAGGGATCCGCCCGGAACAGCGAGGTACTTGCCGTTGAAGGTGTTCAGGATGCGGTAGTACCCGTTGCTCTGGAGCAGGAACCGCCAGTTGTGGTCGCCCGTTCCGTTGTCCGGCGCCTGGACGACCGGAGCCCCGTTGTTGCCGTTGGGCACGCCCAGCACCTGGGAACTGAGGTTGTTCTGGACCTTGTAGCCGGCACCTGTCGAGATGCCGCCGCCGTAGTCGTCGATGCCGTAGGTCACCACGTTCTGGCTGCCGTGGTTGGACAGGCTGCCGCCTCGGGTGACCAGCAGGCTCTTGCCGTCGGCCAGGGGGAGCAGGCCGCGGCTGTAGCCGGCGATGGTGTTGGAGAACATGCGCACCCAGGTCGCCCCGTTGTCCGTGCTCTTGTACAGCTGCTGGTCGCTGTAGGCCTGGACGACGATCGTTCCGTTCGGGCCGCCGGTCGGGAGCCAGGTGACGTACGGATTACCGGCCGGGCGAATGTTGTCCGTGGTGACGAGCCGTACTCCCGTGACCGAGCCGAAGGCCTCCGGATCGGACGCGATCTTGTAGTAGACGGGACAGCCGCCACTCGGCGCGTTGCAGTACTCGTAGGTGAGGATGTAGTTCCCGTTGCCGAGGCGGGTGACGATCGCCATGCCCGGGCGCGCGTTGTAGTCCGCGTACGTGACATCGTCGACCTCGGACGACCAGTTGACGCCGTCGGTCGTCGTGAAGTG
Organism: Streptomyces sp. NPDC058457; assembly: GCF_042720695.1. Taxonomy (NCBI): domain Bacteria; kingdom Bacillati; phylum Actinomycetota; class Actinomycetes; order Kitasatosporales; family Streptomycetaceae; genus Streptomyces; species Streptomyces sp. NPDC058457. The sequence continues at coordinate 9,331 of NZ_JBHXLU010000093.1, forward strand.
GCCGAGCTTCTGGCCGTGCGCGGGGTCCCGCTGGTCCGAGATATAGGCGATGAGCTTGTTGTTCGCCACGAGAAAGTACGGCTCCCAGACGGGGGTGTACCCATTCGTAGCGACGGCCGCGCCGCCGGTGGCGATCGAGCTGACGAAGCTCCAGGTCACTCCGTGATCGGTGCTGGCATACATGTCGATCTTGGTCGCGGAGTTGTCGGTGGGGATGGAGTCGCCCGCCGCGATGATCGTGCCGGCCGGGAACGAGCCGATCGCCTGCGGAAGCTCGTAGAGCGTCGGTTCGAGCTGGATGTTGTTCCACGAGTTGGCCTGGTCCTGGATCGTGGAGATCTGCGTCCAGGTATGCCCTGAGTCGGTGCTGCGGTACACCGGCATGCCGTTGCTGGAGTACTGCTCGAAGGACGCGAGGAGCGTGCCGTTGGCGTCGGTGCTGTGCTGAAGCCTGATCGAGTGCGCATAGATCGAGCCGTAGGACGGTGCTCCGCTCGGCGGCTGCCACATGACGCCGCCGCTGTAGGTGACGGCGTGGGCGGACACAACCGGTGCTGTGAAGGGCACCAGGGCGGCCACCGCGCCGATTGCGGCGGCCTTCGCCCATGATCGTCTGTTCCTGTGCATGGATTCGTGACTCCCTCGACGGTGAGAGAAGGGCAGGGAACGCAGGGCGGGCGTGAGCTCGCCACTTACTCCGAAGCAGAAGGGCAGCGCCGATCCGGTCGAGCCACGGCCGGGCGTGGCACCGGAAACGTCATCGCTGGGTGGGGATGCAAGACACGGAGGACGGGATTGATGCGCTTCAACCCCATTGGCGATGCCGAGGCTGACACCCTCCGCGCCGCCCGTCAAGAGTCTGCGCATGCATCGCGCAGGCCGAGCCCCCACGCCTGGTCGCACCTTCTCTGGAAAGCCCAGTCGAACTGTGGACGGCCCGGGGGCGTGCGGCGACTCGCGTGCGCAACGCCGGTGAACCACCGCGACCTCGGCATTCGTGCCACCATGGGGCGCGTCGACGGGCGGGACCGCTGTAGACGTTGGAGCGCTTTAACGGAAGCGTGTATCCTGCGGCTGTCCACACCAGCCTGGCCCCGTCAGTTCGCGTCCAGGCCGATCAAGACCGGAAGTCGAGGAGCGTCGTGGCAGCCGCAGGTCCACGGGCAAACGGGCACGCCGGTCCGAGCATGCAGGATGTCGCGAAGGCGGCGGGCGTCTCGCTCGGCACGGTGTCGAACGTCCTGAACCATCCGGCCAAGGTCAGCCCGGTGACGGCGCAGCGCGTGCGCGAAGCCATCGCCCGGCTGGGTTTCGTGCGCAACGACGCGGCCCGATCGCTGGCGTCCGGGTCGAACAACAGCGTCGGGATGGTCCTCGCGGATATCGAGAACTCGCTGTTCATCGACATGGCGCACGGCGCACAGGAGGCGGCCCGGGCGGCCGACCTCAACCTGCTGCTCGCGAACACGACGTGCGACATGGGACTCCAGGACGAGTACCTGGACCTTTTCGACCAAGCCAGGGTGACCGGCGTTCTGCTGGCTCCGATGGAGGACTCCACCGCCGGCATCGCCAGGATGCGCTCGCACGGACGGCAGATCGTGCTGCTCAACTTCTCACCGAAACCGGGCACATGCTGCTCGGTGCTGGTGAACAACGAGCACGTGGGGTATCTCGCGGCACGCCACCTCATCGACACCGGGCGTACCAGGCTGGCGTACGTGGTCGCGCACGACGACTACCAGCCCGTGCTTGAACGGCGCAGGGGGGTGCGCGCGGCGGTCGAGGAGGCCGGTGCCGGCGTGACGCTGGAGGAGATCGACAGCGCCGGTCTGACCACGGCGCACGGGCACATGGTCGGGAAGGAGCTCGCCGGCCGGAAGCCCGGCGACCTGCCCGACGGCCTCGTCGTCGTCGCGGACGAGCTGGCCAACGGCATCATCCACGAACTGCACACAGTGGCCGGTATCGGCGTACCCGACCAGGTCGCGGTCGTCGGGTGCGAGAACAACCGCACGGCCGGTTCCGCGGCGGTGCCCCTGACCGCGGTGGACCTGCCCGGGCGAGCCATGGGCCAGGAGGCGATGCGGCTGCTGATGGACGAGGTGGCCTCGGGCGAACGGCATCGTCACGCCACCGTCGTACTGGAGCCGGAGCTGATCATCCGCGCCAGCGCGCCGCGCTGACCACGAAGTCCCCGCCCGCCTCTCCGGCTGGGGTCGGTTCCCCTGGCGTGCCCTGATTCTTGTCGTAGTGCGCACATTGCGGTTCGGAAATATCACCGAATCATCCTTGACATGGCCGTGAAGTGGGCCGTAGGTTCCGGGGCAACATTGAAGCGCTTCAACGCGCTGTGCACTGCGAGGAGCAACCCCGTGCACCACACCCTCAAGCCCCGCACTCTCGTCACCCTGGCGACCGCCACCGCCGCCGGCCTCGTACTGAGTGGCTGCGGCGGCACGAACGCGTCGAGCAGCGGCGCCAAGGACTACTCCCTCACCATCAACGACGACAACCACATCGTGCAGCAGGAGCTCAAGTCCCTGAGCACCGGCGCGTGCAAGACGCCGAACGCGGCTCTGCCGCTGAAGATCCAGACGCTGCCGATCAGCAATGTCGACCAGAAGGTTCAGCTTCTCGCCGGGCAGGACGCGCTGCCCGTGCAGTTCGCGGCGGGCGGTACTCCGGCGCTGACCAAGACGCTGGACAAGGCCGGCCAGGTCCTCGACCTCGAAAAGACGCTCAAGAGCCTCGGGGTGTGGGACGACATCCAGCCGGCCGCAGTCAAGACGGTGCAGAACCTGTACGGCAAGTTCAACGTGATGCCCTACCAGTTCAACATCGAGGGTATCTGGTACAACAAGAAGATCTTCGCCGCCCATCACATCGCCGTTCCGACGACGTACGACGAGCTGGTCGCGGCCGCGGCGAAGCTGAAGGGCGCGGGAGTGACCCCCTTCTCCGCGGCGGGTAAGGAGGGGTGGCCCCTCACCCGTCTCGTCAGCGGCTACCTCTACCGGGAACTGGGCCCGGACGCCCTGCAGGCCGTGGCGGACGGCAAGGCGAAGCTGACCGACCCCGAGTACGTCAAGGCCGCGCAGGCCATCGCCGACCTGGGCAAGGCCGGCTACTTCGGCAAGGGTGTCGGATCGATCGACTACGACACCGGGGTGCAGCAGTTCCTCACTGGCAAGGCCGCGATGTTCTACATGGGCAGCTGGGAGCTGGGCGACTTCAACGACAAGACCAAGAACCAGGTCGGCGCGGACAACATCGGCTTCATGCCGTTCCCGACCGTCGCCGGCGGCAAGGGGTCCGCGGACCAGATCCCTGCCAACGTCGGTCTCCCGGTCGCCGTCTCGGCGAAGTCGTACGACTCCAAGGTCGGCGACTGGCTCTCCTGCACCGCCAAGAACTACGGCGCCGCCTCGCTGAAGGACCAAGGGACGATCTCCGGGTTCAAGCCCACGGGCGACACCGGCACGCTGCCGCCGCTCACCCAGCAGGTGCAGGACACCATCTCGAAGACCACGACCAGCACCCTGTGGTTCGAGGCGCTGTTCAACACGAAGGCGACCGAGACCAGCCAGACGAACGCCGCACCGCTGGTCACCGGATCCCTCTCCGCGCAGGACTTCATGAAGAAGGTCCAGGCGGACCTGGACAACGGCTGACCGGCCGCCATCACCCGCGAACCGTTCCGAACCTTTCGTGAAAGAGCCGTCATGCGTTCAGTTCTGGGAGACCGCCGCGCCCTTGCCATCCTGCTGGGCCCGGCACTGCTCGTGTACACACTGGTGATGCTGGTGCCGATGGGCTGGTCCCTGGGCTACACCTTCTTCAAGGGGAACGTCATCGAGGGGTTCACCTTCGACGGGTTCGGCAACTTCGAGAAGCTGTGGCACGACCCGCAGGCGCATTCGGCACTGTGGTTCACCTTCAAGTACGGGATCGTCGTCAGCGTCGGGCAGGTGCTCTGCGGGTACCTGCTCGCCCTGCTCTACGTGTTCGTGCTGCGCAAGTCGTCCGCGCTCATCCGCACGCTGGTGTTCTTCCCGGTGATCCTTCCGACGGTCGCCGTGGCCCTGATGTTCCAGAAGCTCTTCGCCGTCGCGCCGCAGAACGGCCTGGCCAACACCGCCATCGAAGCGCTGGGCATCCACCACGGCGACTGGTTCGCCGGCAGCGGCGGATCCTTCCTCGTCCTGGTCGTGATGGACGTGTGGCGCTCCATGGGCTTCTACGGCGTTCTCATCTACGCGGGACTGCTCGACATACCCGAGGAGACGATCGAGTCCGCACGGATGGACGGCGCCACGGGATGGCGGCTGATCCGGCACATCGTCCTGCCGCTGTCCTGGCCGGTGGTGCTGTCGTCGGCCGTGTTCAGCATCAACGGCACCCTCAAGGTGTTCGACTCGGTCCTCGCCCTGACCAACGGCGGACCCGGCAGCGACACCACACCCCTGACGCTGTACATGTTCCGCACCGCGTTCTCCTACGGCGACTACGGCTACGGCAGCACCATCGCGTCGCTGCTCACCGTCGTCTGCCTGGGCGTCTCCCTCATCATCTTCCGCTTCTCGCGACGCGACCTGACCAAGGGCTGAGCTCCCCATGACCGACACCCTGACGGCACCGCCGCGGAAACTCCTCACCCACCCCCCGACGGCACCCCGGCGAAAGGGCCGGCCCGCCCGGCGTCTGGTACGGAACGCCCTCGTCGCCCTCCTGCTGGTGATCGAGGTGGCGCCCCTGCTGTGGTTGCTGCTGAGCTCCTTCAAGACCCAGTCCGAGTTCGTCAACGACCCCGCATGGTCGCTTCCGAAGAACTGGGGCTTCCACAACTACACCGAGGCATGGACAACCGGGCATGTCGCCCTGTACATCCGCAACAGCCTCCTGGCCACCGTGCCCTCGCTCGCCCTCATCGTCCTGCTCGGCGTCGCCGCGGGCTTCGCCCTGGAGGTGATGGTCTGGCGCGGGCGCCACCAGGTCCTGCTCGCCTTCCTCGTCGGCATCATGGTGCCCAGCCAGATGATCCTGCTTCCCCTGTTCCGGGTGTACTTCCAGGCCGGACTGTCCGGGACACTGTGGCCGCTGATCCTCACCTACACCGCTGCCGGCCTCCCGCTGACCGTCTTCATGATGGCCACCTACTTCCGCTCGATCCCACGCGAGGTGTTCGAAGCCGCCACGCTCGACGGGGCGAGCATCCTCACAGCCTTCTGGCGCATCGCCTTCCCCATGGTCCGCAACGCCGTCTTCACGGTGGGGCTGGTGCAGTTCTTCTTCGTCTGGAACGACCTGCTCATCTCACTGACGTTCACCACCAACGACGACCTGCGCACCATCCAGGTCGGGCTGCTCAACTTCACCGGGCAGTACGGCGAGACGGCCTACGGCCCCCTGTTCGCCGCGATCAGCATCAACGTGGTCGGCGCCCTGGTCCTGTACCTGCTGATCAACCAGCGCATCATCAAGGGCCTGACCGCCGGGGCGGTGAAGGGATGAGCCACGAGCCGACACCCGTCGTGGCCGAGCCCACCGCGGAACACCACCGGGAGCCGCTCGGTATCGGTGAGCCGGCGCCCCGGATCTCCTGGAAGACGACAGCACCGCCAGGCTGGACGCAGCAGGCATACCAGCTGGAGGTCACCGGCGCCGATGGCGCGCACCGTACCGACTGGGCGGCCGGCGAGGACTCCGTGCTCGTCGACTGGCCGTACCGGCCACTGGCGTCACGGGAACGCTCCGCGGTACGCGTCCGGGTCCGCGGCGCCGACGGCACGACCAGCGACTGGAGCCCGGCCCTGCACCTGGAGACGGGTCTGCTGGAACCTGCTGACTGGACCGCGCACGCGATCTCGCCGCAGTGGCCGGACAACGACCGGCGCCCGCCGATGCTGCGCAAGGAGTTCCCCGTCGGGGCGCAAGTGGAGCGCGCGCGGCTCTACGTCACCGCCCACGGGCTGTACGAGATCGAGATCAACGGCCGGCGTGTCGGCGACCACACCCTCGCGCCCGGCTGGACCAGCTACGACCACCGACTGCGCTACCAGACCCACGACGTCACGGAACACCTGCGCGACGGCGACAACACAATCGGCGCGTGGCTGGCCGACGGCTGGTACCGCGGACGGCTGGGCTTCCACGGCGGCCACTCCCACCTCTACGGCGACCGGCTCGCCCTCATCGCCCAGCTCGAGATCGTCCACCGCGACGGAACCCGCACCACCATCGGCACCGACACCTCCTGGCGAGCTGCCCACGGACCGATCGTTTCCAGCGGCCTGCTCGACGGCGAAACCTACGACGGCCGCGAGGAACAGCCCGGATGGTCCAGCCCCGGATTCGACGACAGCGGCTGGTCACCGGTCGACATCGTTCCCCGCGATCCGGCGACACTGGTCGCCCCCACCGGGCCGCCGGTGTGCTGTACCGAGGAGATGGCCCCGGCCCGGGTGACCGCCCTCGACGCCGACCGTCTCCTGGTGGACTTCGGACAGAACCTCGTCGGCAGGGTCCGTATCACCGTGACCGGTCCGGCCGGACACACGGTCGTCATCCGGCACGCCGAGGTGCTCCAGGACGGCGAGCTGTGCGTGCGTCCCCTGCGCGACGCCCTCTCCACCGACCGGTACGTCCTGCGCGGCGAGGGCCGCGAGACCTGGGAACCGCGGTTCACCGTCCACGGCTTCCGCTACGCGGAGATCACCGGCTGGCGCGGCGCCGATCCTCACCACGACATCACCGCCCGCGTCCACCACACCGACATGGCCCGGACCGGCTGGTTCGAGTGCTCCGATGACCAGGTGAACCGGCTGCACGAGAACGTGGTGTGGAGCCTGCGCGGCAACTTCGTCGACCTGCCCACCGACTGCCCGCAACGCGACGAACGGCTTGGCTGGACCGGCGACATCCAGGTCTTCGCGCCCACCGCCGCCTTCCTGTACGACTGCCACGGCATGCTCGCATCCTGGCTGCGCGACGTCGCCGTCGAGCAGCACGACGACGGGACCGTGCCCTGGTACGTACCGGCCATCCCCGGTGGCCCCCAGTGGACTCCGGCCAGACCCGGCGCCGGCTGGGGCGACGTCGTGACGCTGACCCCGTGGGCGCTCTATCAGGACTCCGGAGACACCGGCCTGCTGGCCGCCCAGTACGACAGCGCACGCCGCTGGGTCGACCTCATCACCGAACTCGCGGGCCCATCCGGCCTGTGGAACGACGGCTACCAGCTCGGCGACTGGCTCGACCCCGCCGCGCCCCCCGAAGACCCCGGGGCCGGCCGCACCGACCGCCATCTCATCGCCACCGCCTACTACGCCTGGTCCGCGCGGCACACGGCGTGGATCGCGGGCGTCCTCGGCCTCGACGAGGACCGCCACCATTACGAGAAGCTCGCGTACCGGGTACGCCAGGCCTTCCTCGATACCTATGTACTGCCGTCCGGTCGGATGACCAGCGACACCCAGACCGCCTACGCCGTCGCCCTCCAGTTCGACCTGCTCCCGGATCCGGCCGCCAGAACGATCGCGGGAGACCGCCTGGCCGAACTGGTCGCCGAAGGCAGGCACACCATCCAGACGGGTTTCATCGGCACACCGCTGGTGACACCCGCACTCAGCGCCACCCAGCACGTCGACACCGCCTACACCCTGCTCCTCCAGCAAGAGTGCCCCTCCTGGCTGTACGCGCTGAAGCACGACGCCACCACCATCTGGGAACGCTGGGACAGCATGCTGCCCGACGGCACCGTCAACCCGGGCGACATGACCTCCTTCAACCACTACGCCCTCGGCGCGGTCGCCCAGTGGCTGCACACCACGGTCGCCGGGCTGACCGCCGCCTCACCCGGCTACCGCGACATCCTCTTCCGCCCACGACCGGGCGGCGGCATCACCTGGGCCGGCGCCGCCCACGAGTCACCGTACGGCCGCGTGGCGATCCGCTGGGAACTGCACGCCTTGGGCATGGAGGTGCACACGACGGTGCCCACCGGGACTACAGCACAGATCGAGTGGCCCGATGGCGGCGTGACCACCCTTGCGACGGGTACCACCACGAGCTGGCGACCGGAGCGCCACACCGAACTGCCGACACCGCCCGCCTCTCATGACTGAGCCTGCTCAGTAGCGAGATCTGACCCTAGTGGCTCAGCACCAGGCTGTCCGAAGGCAGTAACGTGCAAGCGATGGACGCAGTCGCGGAAAGCAGGACAGCGTCGCCCTCCAGTCCTCCGTTACTGCCCTCTACGGGCAGCCCGCAGCGGAGGGACTGGTGGCTCTCCAGTGACTGCGCGGCACGGGAGCTGTCGCACATGTACCTGCATTGATGAACTGCAGGGGTTGCCGCACCCCGGGAGCAGGGCCCGGGACACCCGCCGTATGGGAAGTCGTAGGACGAGACTGGGGCGACCCGTGGTGAGCGCACCGGCCATCTCTGCGAAGTTCTCGATCGGGACCCGACTGCCTTCCAGGTCTCGTGGTGTTGACGTTCAGCCATTGTGCGAGCGCCGCCTCACAGTTGTGTGAGGCGGCGCTCGCACAATGGTGCGACCCCACGGTCGTCCCCCCATCATGCGGGGGCGGCCGTGGGGTCGAGGGGGTCAGGCGGAGAGGAAGTCGGCGACCTGCTTGGTGAAGGCCTTGGCGTACTGGAAGAGGAAGGCGTGGCCGGCGCCGGTGTAGAGCACGAGGGTGGCGTTGTCGAGGTGCTGGACCGCGATGTAGGAGTTATGGGCGGGGATCAATACGTCGTGCAGGCCGTTGGCGTACAGAACAGGTTGCTTGATGGCCTCCAGCCCCGCCCGCATCTCGTCGAAGGGGACGGCAAGAAGCATGCCCACCGCGGCGAGCTGGCCGTTCGCCGCCGGCTCGGAGATGCCGGGGCCCCTGGCTGCGAGCCGGGTGGAGACGTGGCTGAAGTGGTCCCGCCCTGCAGCGCGGGCCGCGTCGGTGTCCGGATAGAACAGGTGCATCATGTCGTCCTGGTCGCCGCAGTCGGGCTTGGACATGATGCCCAGGACCTTCTCACTCATGGGCGGTGCGCCGGGCACCCAGCCGGCCGGGCCGCTGCCGGCCACGATGAGCTTGCGGACCAGTTCGGGGCGCCGCACCGCCACACGTTGGGCCACGATGCCGCCCAGGGACCAGCCCAGCAGGTCCACGTGCGCAAGGCCGAGCGCCTCGATGAACTCGACGGCCCCCTCGGCGAACCCTTCGAGGGAGTCGCGCGGTTCACCGTCGGTGTAGCCGACGCCGACGTTGTCGAACAGGATCACGTCGTGGTCGGCGGCCAGGTAGTCCAGGAACTCCGGGTCCCACCAGTCGATAGTCCCCCGGAGCCGGTTCAGCAGGATCAGCGGGACGCCGCCCTGCGGACCCATCCGCCGATAGGTGAAGCGCGCGGAGGGGCCCTCGACGGTGAGGTCCTCGGCTTTGTCTGCCAGATACGTGGTCATGGTGTGCTTCTCCTGCTGATGGGGTGCGTGATATCTAGCGGGTCTGCTGGCACAACACACCGACGTGCCGGGACTGCGAGGCGGAGTTCTGTTCACCCGCGCCCGATGTACTGAGCTGGCGCTACCGACCACGTCGTTGACGTAGACGTCACCTGGTGCGCGAGTTCACCCGAGGCGGATCAGCCGCCGCGACAGGTGACGCCCATGTCTTCGGACTCATTCCGATCACCTCGGAATCCGCCTCCCCAAGCGCAAGGGCGCCACCCCGGGGCCAACAGTTAAATTACGATCGTAATGTTATGTGCGGGAGGTGGCGGGCGCAAGTGAGTCCTTGCGGCCGACTACGGCCCGCGGCACGCCACGAACGATCAGACAACGAGCCAGCGCAACGCGTGACGGGTGTGAGGTCGCCCAGCCCGACACCTGCCGCCGACGCCGCGGAATCAATGAATTACGCCGACCAGGTGGACGCCCCATCTCCGTCCAGGGGGCGTCGAGTCCGGTCACAGCAACGTTCATGGCGTCTCTCTCCTGCGGCGGCGCGGCTGTTCGGCGGCGCCGGGTGTGGGACGCGGGGTGCTGGGCGAGAGGGGCGGACGGGGGTAAGGGGCCGTGGGCCCTCGGAGGCACCTCGTACGGTGGCGCGGAGCAGGCAGGGGGCGAAGGGGTCGGCTCGGAGGGTTGATGAGGCGGTAGACGCGGTCGAGTGCGCGCTGGGCCTTTCGCGCGTACCACTCCGGTGGCCGTGAAGCGGCACCTGGACGGGACCCGATCCTGTCGCTCGCCGGCCGGCCGGCGGCCGTATGGCGGTAGCGGTAGCGCCGACAGCTGCCGGGGTGTCACCTGTGCCGAGAGGTGAGTACGGGCCGTACCCCGAGTGGCTGCGGGATCAGTTCGAGGGGGCGATCTGGCGGCTCCGCACCAGCAGCCGGTGGCGGGAGACACCCGGCGAGTGCGACCCGTGGCCTACTGTCTGTGGCCGCTTCTGGGTGTGGAGGAACGCTGACGTCTTCATCGCATGGCTCGAAGGCCTGATCGCCGACGTCGCCCGCCGGGGACAGGCGGACTTGTCCCTGGCCGGCGTGGGCTCCACGACTGCCCTTGCCCGCCATGACGCAGCCGGGATGCGCATCGGCGACGAGGTCGTGGACGCCCTTGGAAGAGGCTGCCATGGAGCAGGAGCAAGCCCGGCAAAAGGTGTCATTCGGCGAGTCGGGCCGCGGTGCGCGGGCAGCCGGTCGACCGGATCGGCCACCCGCACTCCACCGACAGAACCGTGGTGTCAGTCGCCGTTGCCCGGCTGGGTCCACGTCTGTTCGTCCATTGTGGTCGTCATGGTGCCGGTGGCGTCGAAGTAGTTACCCAGTGCACGTGGTGACAGAGCGAACCCGTCGGGTCCGGTCACCTTGGTGCCGGTGTGCCGTCCGGACAGTCCCAGGTTCTCGTGCCAGGTCACGGAGCTGATCGTGGTGTCGCTGCCCCGCTCGGCGCTTTCCGTGCCGTTGACGACGTCCGTGCCGTTGTCGCTGAAGTCGCGGTAACTGACCTGGATCTTCGTGATCAGCGCGTTCGAGGCGTCTGCGGTGATCACCACGTCGGCTGTTCCGTGGGACTTGCCCGGCAACGTGTAGCTGCCTGCGGGCAGGTGTGCGCGGGTCGGGAACGCCTGGCCCGCCGTGTACGGGGTGCCCCAGGGGACGGAGTCGGAGATCGGGGCCGGCGGGGTGGCCCGACTCGGGTGGAGTTCGGGGAACCGGGCGATCATGACCCGGCTGTGGCGGCCGCCGGGCTCGGTGGACACCGGGCAGGGCAGGGGGTTGGCGCCGCCGCACGCGGGCGAGGTCACCAGGTTCTCCGGCCACACCACCGCGGTGCTGTCCGCCAGCCACACCGGGTCGGCACCGGCGTTCCAGGCGGGATCAGCCCCCGGGGTGATCGGGACGCCGCGGCCGTCGGCCGCGTGGACGAGGTAGGGGAGGAAGAACCGGCGCTCTCCGTTGTTGCGGATGCCCGAGATATGGCCGGTGGTGGGCAGCTGGTCCGTGATCGGCGGGATGCCCTCCATCCCGGAGATGAAGTCGAGGCGGCCGGATCCCACCACCTCTTCGGCGATCAGCCACCGGCCGTCGGGGGACATGAACATGGGATCCGTGTACTCGGCGTGCCGGGTCAGCGGGCGTGACCGGCCCGTGGCCAGCGAGGTTGCCCACGCGTCTACGCTGTCCGACTCGTACGACTGCACGCCCAGAGCCGCCTTCCCGTCACTGGTCCAGCCCCGGAACTCCCCGATCATCCCCGCCGGGTTGAACCTCAGCCGGTTTCCGCGCTCCACGACGTAGGGCTGGTACTGCGGGGCGTCATTGTACAGCAAGGTGACGTGCGTGAGGTTGTAGCGTCCGGCGGCCCTGTCGAACTCCAGTCGACCTACGGAGCCGAACTCGTCGTAGGCGCCGTTGTCCACGACGGCGGTGTTCCAGCCCAGGTGTACCCCGTCCGGATTGAGCCGCCACTCACGGGTCTGGCCACCGCCGATGGTTCCGCCGAGCGGCCGGCCGCCCAGCTCGATCGGGGAGATGTGCATGCGGTCCGGCGTGCAACGAGGGTCGGTCACCTGGTACCTGCCGCAGTCCAGGACCCCGTTGCCGACCAGCACCCGGCGGTCGCCGGGAAACGCGTACGGCGGCGGATAGGTGTAGCTGGCGGTGTCGATGTCCTGCCGGTTGGCGGCCGGCACACCGCAGGTCAGGCACTTCCAGCCGTCCCCGTTGGAAAAGGTGGTGCCATCGGTTCTGACCAGTAACACCTGGGGCCCGCTGTAGACATTCGCCGGATCCGGCGCGGGAGGGGCGCCGGCGAAGTTCACTCCGAGCAGCACGTAGCGGGGGTCCGAGAAGAAGCCCGGCGACCCCAACGCACCCCAGGCGGCTGAGACGCACCCGGTCCGGTGCGGGTTCACCGTGGTCGTGCACGAACCGGGGGCCGCAGAGGGAGCTGTCGGCGGGACGGGGAGCTCGCTGATGTCAGCGGCCGCGGGCAGTCGTACGCTGCCCTTGGTTACGGCCGACGGGGCGGACGTGGCCGCCGGCGCTGCCTGCGCGGACAGAAGAACAAGTGCGGTGGCGGACAGCAGCACCGTCTTGAGGTGGCCAATCCCGCTTCTGGCTGTGCTCGTGTGTCTCACGTCGTTTCTCCTCCACGCCATCCATACGGCGGAGCCCGATTGAGCCGATTTGGCAGCAGCGATTGCAGTCTGTGAGAATAGCGTTCTCGTCATGGGTGGCCAAGGAGTTGCGTCGTGGTCGCTGAGGGCAGCTCTGGTTGCGCAGCTCGTCCCGAGGTGAGCAAGGAGTTTGAGTGCGACTCCGCCGACGCCTCAGTCCAGTCGGCGACAGGGCTGGGCGTGTGCCATCTGGCTATCCGGCGGGACTCCGCTGGGGAGCCTGCGGCGCGGGCCCGGCGCCCTGGGAACTCTCTTGAGAGGGCCGGATGTGATCCTCGCTGATCGTGTTCCTGAGACCCGCCGGCATCGCCGCTGCCAGCGCACCTGCCCCGGTAGCCGCATCCCCTGCACATCGGCGTCGTCCACCACGAACAGGTCCGCCCGCCGCCGCAGCACCGGCCCGCTGCGGGCAACCGCCGCCGAGCGCTACGTACGGCGGTACAGCGCCAGTGAGCGCAACGCCATCTGCTGCACCATCCGATCCGCGGGAAACCGAACTTCGCGATCGCCTGCAACGTCACCGGCACCGCCGTACCGTCCCGCAACCGACCGGGCAACGCCATATCCAGCAGACAGGTGAACTCCCGTAGCCACATTCCCGTCGTGACCGCCAACTTGGCAGCCGGCATAGCCCGACGGTCCAGCGCTTGCGGACCACGGTTTCCGGTGCGAGACGCACCTGGAGCGACCGCTCCGCACACTCCAGCACTCGGTCCAGCGATTCCCGGCGTAGATCCACAGCGTGATGTGCAGCCAGCGTCATATGCGGGACCGTGGCAAGAACTGCGTACCGGCGCCCCGGAAGGAATCCCTTTTCGGGGGTGGCGGCCTGTACTGGTGTGGGGGCGTGTGGGTGGGGCAGCGCCGAGGTGCTGCGGGATTCTGCTGTGGTGGTGGCGGCCGCGAAGACGCCGAGCGCCGCCGTTCTCTGAGTAGGTCTTGTTGACCAGGTCGCGTGAAGACGTCCGCTCGACGCCCACACGACCGCCACCACCACAAGCAGGAGGACGGCCCACATGCCCTAGCCAGAGGCATCACGGGCCCAGCTCGAAGTAGGCGGTGACAGCCCTCACTGCTCGAACACCCTGGTGACTCGACCTGACGCCCGGGGGCTGTTGGAAAGGAATTAGGTCGCGTGGTTGGCCAGAAAGAGAGCCAGTGGTCCGGCGGGCAGGAGGAAACGCCCCTCGTGAGCGGCCTGCACCGCGTCGTCCATCGGCCACCACATGAGCTTGAAGTCCTGCTCCGTCTCGGTGAGCTCTTGCGCGCCGAGCGTGAGTTCACGGGCCTCGAACAGATGGACCCGCGCCGTAGAGCCGAGAGTGATCGCGTACGCGCCGAGTGGGCGCCACCTTTCTGCGGTGACTCCTGCCTCCTCGCGGAGTTCGCGGCGGGCGCACTCAAGCGGGTCTTCGCCGGGCTCACGGCGGCCACCGGGGAGAAAGAGGAACTCGCCCCCGTGGTTGGGGAAGTCGGCGCTCAGCAGGGCTACCAGACCCTGTGCGTCGCGAGCCACAACTACGGAGGCGTCTCGCATCACTTCGGTGCTCATGCCGGATGAGCCTAACGGCCGGCATGTACCCAGGCGGCGAAAGGCACATTGAACACCACTGGGTGGGCGATACCACGGCCGTGGTATCCGTCGTCGCCGTAGGCGTCCCCGTGGTCGGCGCACATGATGACCAGCCACTGCCCGTAGGCGGACAGACCGTCGAGCAGTCGGCCCACGTGAGCGTCGGCGTAGGCGAGCGCTGCGGCCTGCGAGGCGGTGCTGTCGGTGCTGCTGTCCAGATAGTGACCGTGGGGGACGTGTGTGGCGGAGACGTTGACGAACAGGAACAGCGGCTGCCGGCCGTCGTACCGGTCGGCGATGCCGAGGGCTTGGTCCGCCTGGTGGCGGGTGGAGTCGGGCTCGGGAGAGCCGAACTCGGGCCGCCAGTGCGCCTCATGGAACATGGTCGGCAGCACCGAGCCGAGCGGCGTCCCCGCGGAGAAGTAGGTGACTCCGCCCACGCACACCGTGCGGTACCCATGCACGGCGAGGCCATCGAGCAGGTTCGGGGCGTCGAATATGAACGTCTCGGGGGGAACCTCCTTGAAGGTCGGCGGACGGCATTCCCACAGGCGGCTCGGCTGCTCCGGCCGTGGCAGCTTGGGCAGGAAGCCGGAGAAGAACGCCATGTGCGCGGGCAGGGTGAACGTCCCGGGTGTCTGGCGTCGTTCCCACTGCCCGCCGGGCAGCAGCCTGGCGAGGCGGGGAGTACGGCCGTTCTCCACCGTGGTGTGGGCGACGTCGTGACGCAGTGAGTCGAACGTCACGAACAGGATGTTGGTGCCCGAGTCGATGATCTGCGCTGCGTCGATCACGAGCGGCCTCCGGTGGCCGGACCGGGGGGCCACGGCTCGATCGCGCCTTTGGCCCCGGAGTTCACGGGACGGGGTACACGGTCCTGGTCGATGAGGCTGCGGATGGCCGCGAGCCCGTTGGTGTTGTCCAGGAGTGCGCCCTGCGCGGTGTACAGGCGGATCCGTACGGCGGTGACGTCACCGGCGGTCTCCGAGGACAGCCATGCACCCGGGGCCTCAATGGTCCTCAGTTCGGCCAGGAGCTTCTCCTCGGGCTGCCATCCGAGGTAGCGGACGGTGCAGGCGTAGTGCTGGGCGTTGATCGCGCCTTGGCACAGGCGGTCAGCGAATTCGGTGCTGACCGGGTGTCCGTCGTGGGCCACAGCGAGGCGAGAGGCCTTGGCGGTGACCACGAGGCAGGCGCCCAGCCACCACCCGACGCCCTCGTGGATCTGGCCGGGGTATTGCCCGACGGCGCCGCCGTCACGGATGACGGCGGCCGGGTCGATCGGGTTAAGCAAGGCTGCGCTCCAAGTCGGCGATGACCCAGTCGGCCAGCTCCGCCGGCGACTTGTCGTCGGTGTCGAGCCAGACCGCGGTGTCGTCTCCCTCAGCCACCCGGGCGAAGTTGGCGAGCAGCCGCGGGAGCCGATCGGGCACGTTGAGCAGGTCGGTGTCGTCGCTTTTCACGTCCGCCTTGACGGCCAGCCGCTCGCGCAGTTCGTCCTCCGAGCAGCGCAGGTAGTAGGTGCGGGTGGGCGCTGTCAGGTAGTAGCGGAAAGGCTCCAGGAGAGCGGTGACGGCGTCGACGGGCACGCGGTGGACGGCGGCGTGGCAGGCGATGACGGACGACAGGTAGCGGTCTGCCACGACCGGGCCGTGAGCGCAGGCCTGGCGTATCCGGTCGGAGGTGTGCAGAGCGCCGGACAGGTAGAACGCGAACTGGGGGAGCGAGCGCAGGTCGGCGTTGACGGTGGAGGACCATCGGGTGTGCGGCTCGGTCAGCGTGTGGATGCGAGAGGCATTCAGCCGCTTGGCGAGAAGGCCGGCCAGGGTCGACTTGCCGATGCCGGAGATGCCTTCCAGGACGACGACCGGGTACGGCTCGGTCTCGTAGTAGAAGGGCTGGTACGGAGGCGGCGTGCGGGTCATAGCGTCCCCTCGGTGAATGACGCGACGTGCCCGGTGACGGCCGCGGCCAGCCGGTCCGGGTCGGAGAGGAGATCGGCCACGTTCAGGCGCAGGTCGTCGCGCAGCAGGCAGGGCTGTACGCCGCCGTTGTGGTCCACGCGCAGGGCCCAGAAACCCTCAACGCACTGGCTGCGCAGCGGGCAGGTGCCGCACTGGCCGACGTGGTGGCGGCCGAGGTCGCGATGGATGACGTCGATCTCGACGCCGTCGATGCGGAAGACGCGCCGGCCCTGGCCGACCCCGGCGATTTCGACGTGCTCGTCCGAGGTCAGCGTGCGCAGGTAGGCCAGGATGGCGTCGGCCGAGACAGCTGAGGAGGCTCGGGCCTCGTTGAAGTCGGTGCCCACTAGCTCGATGAACTGCACGGGCAGGCGCCGTTCCAGAGCGAAGTCGAGGATGTGCGCCACCTCGTGCGCATTCTCCTGTTGGAGGAGCGTGTTCAGCTCGACCTGAGGGAAGGTCTCCCGGGCCGCCTCGATGCCGTCGAGGACGGTGTCGATGGTGATGCGGGTGCCGGCGATGGCGCGCAGGCTCTCGTCGGAGAAGTAGTGCAGCGACACCTTCACCTTGTCCAGGCGGGTTCGCGCGAGCCACGCCTGGTGGGTGCGGATGCGGGTCCCGTTGGTGATCAGGGTGTACGAGGCATCCGGGGCCTGCTCCGGCAGGCCTTCCAGAACCGGCCGGGCCATGGAGGACGTCAGTGGCTCTCCACCGGTGAAGTACACGCGCTTGAGTCCTGCGGCCATCAGGGCGCGGATCAAGGTCAGGTAGCCGTCCGGATCCAGTGCTCGGGGGCGCGGTTGCAGGGAGCGGTCCGCCTTCGTCAACGGGGGCGGGACGTCCCCCTCGTTGTGGCAGAACCAGCACGCGATGTTGCACCGCGGCGTGAAGGAGACGCGGAGTTGTCCGCGCAGAGCAACGAAGTTTTGCAGGGCCGTGGAGTCGACGGCGTCGGCTTCTACCGGCCTGGTCAGCTCTTGCATGCTGGCCTCCAAGCCATCCGTGAGGTCGGACCCTCCGCCTCCCGATCGGGGAGGCGGAGGGGTGAAGGGGGTGAGACCCGGTGCGGGTATTCGCTGTGCCGTGGGGGAGCACGGTGATGGAAGGCCCGCGCCGGGAGTTGGTGGCGAAACCGCCGCGGTGCGCGGGCGGCTTGTGGCGCCGAGCACGATCGCCGGAAGTTGGCGAGGCACTGGCGCCCGTCGATTCCAGCTCTAGGCGGCTGGACCGCTGACGGCTTGGCTGCCGTATTGCGGGTCGCCGAGGAACAGTTCGGCGACCAGTCCCGTCTTAGCGGCCAGGAGGCTTTGCTGGATGCGCCGCAGGGAGTGAGCGACGGCGAAGTGGCCCAGCTGGTCGCGGTCGATCCACTTCGCTTCACCGAAGCCGCCGACCTCGGTCACGGTCGGCTCGACGTCATCGGGGATCTCCACCTGGTAGACGTAGTTGGTGCCTTCCCGGTGCTGCCCCGGTTTCTCCGGTACGTCGTCGATCACGAGCAGACGGCCGGCTGTCGCCTGGAGGCCCAGGCGCGTGGCGAGGTGCCGGCTCAGTCCGGCACGGCGGAGTTCGTTGGCGGCCACCGAGCCGCCCGGCAGCCCCCACTGGGAGATGGACTGCCTGTACGGGCGGGTGACCCCGAGCAGCTTCGGGCCTCGGGTGATCAGGGCATGAACCCCCACCCGGCGAGGCGGCGGGTCCGTGAACCAGTCACTGACGTCTTGCCCGTGGGACATGAGCTCTCCTTCATGCAGGTGGCTGGCCGGATTGAGCCCCCTCGTGTTGGCCGTGGTGGTCGCCAACGGCCGGGGCCGAGGAGTCTTGTCCCGGTCGCCGAGCGGGAGTTGAGTAGCCGCTCGGGGACAGGAGTTCGGTTGCGGATTGGGCCGGTCGGCGGTGGGGGGCACACCGGTACCGGGCTCGCGTTACTGGGGGGGCGGCAGGTGCCGCCACAGGGCAGTCGCTGCGGATGTGTGCGTAGACCCAGAGGCTGGCGATGAGGAGCGCGCCGACCAGGCAGGCGACGGTCGCCATGTGCGGGCCGGAGACCACGTGTTGGCTGGCGACAGCGGGCGCGCTGATGAGCGGGTAGAGCGCGACGAGGGCGCCTGCGACGCCGAGGAAGTCGATCGTGATCGCGGTCCAGGTCCAGGCGGGGGAGTTGGGCTCGCGGGAGGTTCTGGGGCTGACACGGGCGACGACGAGGGCGGTTATGAGCCCGGCGGCGCTGACGACGGCGAAGATCGCGAAGAGGGCTGGGCGGTTCCAGATCAGAGTGCCGACCAGGGTGAGGCCGAGCACGTTCATGGCGGGATGGGTGTAGCGGCACAGGCTGTGTGGGGTACGGAATTCGGGAGTGGCTGACATGCGTGTCTCCTGAGGAGAGTCTCGGCGGGACGACGTCGTAAATCGGGAGCCAGCTCCGTACTCGCGGTGATGGAGCTGGCTATGTAGGTGGGGCGGAGGCCTATGTCGGCCTGACGGAGGCCATCAGCTCCTCGGGGCTGACCGTCGCTACGCCGTGGAGGCTGACCACGGTGAAGCTGGCGAGCGTCCAGCGGCTGGCGGGTGCGGCGATGTCGACGTGGGTGAGCTCGCCGGGCCGCGCCCCGACGTGAGGAAGCGGCGCCAGCGTCTCGGGGTCGTGGATGACGCCGGCGACGCCGTACAGCGTGGCGCGCTCCACCAGCGCGATGGCATACCCCTGTCCCAGCGGCGGGCAGCTCTCGGTCGCTTCGATGGCGCAGGGTGGATGCACCGGGGGCGCGGCCGTCGTCTCGCCCTCGGCGATCGGTCTCGCACCGCCCAGCAGGTACAGGGTGCGGCCGTCCGCCCGGGTGCTGGCCGGGCCGCTGCACACCTGGCACAGGCTGTGCGCCATCGCCCGCCGCTGCCGGTGGGGATGGACCAGGCGGAAATCTGGCTCCCCGCGGCCCGGGGCGAGAGCTGACCGGATGGACAGGATTCCGTGGCGGCGATCGGTTTGGGGGTCTTCGTCTTCGAAACCGATCCCCTCGCCGGCTCGCGTGACGTGGCGGACAACGCGCGGCTGGGGAACGGACTCCGCCGTCCACCGGGTGATGTACGGCACGGGCCTGCCACGCCAGTACAGCCTTTCCGCGACCACCCCGTCGCCGAGGCTGGTGCCCCTCGTTGTCCGGGCCGAGTCCATCGGTGCCTACCCTCCCGTCGGGATCAGGTAGGTGCCGCTCACGGGGTGGGTGACGCCGATGACCTGGCCTATGAGGGACGCGTCCACAGAGGTGGAATCGCTGTCGGCTGCGGGGAGCTGCTGGACGGTCAGGTGGGCGCCGGAGCGCAGGGCGCGCCTGGCGTGGCGGTCGAGCGGCACCTTGAGGACGACAACGAGGTCTGTCCCGTCGCTGTGTTCGTCGCTGCTGTCGTCCAGGAGGGGGCAGCCCACGACCTGCACCGTGGCTCGTTCCTGGGGCGATGCAGTGCCGGCGAGGACTCGTCCGCGGAAGCGTCCGTTGGCGCGGTCGATCAGCCCCCGCGCCTCTAGCCGGTCGAGTTGGTAGGAGACGGATGATCCTGAACGGAGTCCGACCGCCTTGGCGATCTCCCGAATCGTGGGAGGAAAGCCCTGCTCAGCGCTGACCTTGCGGAGGAAGTTGAGGATCTGTAACTGGCGGCTCGACAGTCCGCGGGGCGGCGATACGTCAGTGTTCTCGGCATCCGGACTCGCACTGCGGGGGGCCGCCGGTACGGCAACGTTCGTCATCGGCTTCCTGGGCAGGTCTTCTTGTGGGTGGAGTGGAGTGCCTCCCTGCCGCCAGGCGAGGAGGTGTGCCCGGCGGCAGGGAGTAGGGGACCAGGGGTCTCACGCAAGGCTGAGGAGCTCGCGTTCGACGTCGGTGACCTTGCTGCGTTGCCTGTCGACCTCGGCCTGGGCCGCCCGGCTGTAGTGAACGACGACCTCGGTACCGAGCAGTTCGTGTGCGAGCCGGTTGCTTTGGAAGTCCCTGAGGGCGTCGGACAGGTCGCCGTGGAGGGGCGCGGACTCGCCGTCGGTGTAGGCGTTGCCCAGGCACGGGGGCGGCGGGGTTAGTTTCTCGTCGAGGCCGTGGGCGATGGCGGCGAGCGAGGCGGCGGCCGCCAGGTAGGGGTTGGCGCTGCCGCCGGGCAGTCGGTTCTCCAGATGGGTGCCGTCTCCGTGGCCGGTGACCCGGATGGCGCAGCCGCGGTTGTCCGTGCCCCAGTTCATGAACTGGGGAGCGAACGAGTGCGGCGTCACGAACCGCTTGTAGGAGTTGGTGCTCTGCGCGATCAGCGGCGCCAGGTGCGGCATGGCGGTGATCAGCCCGGCGATGCTCTGGCTCAGGGCCTCGGTGGGCAGGTCACGGCGTGAGCGGGAGGCGAAGAGCGGCTGACCGTCGCGCCAGAGCGACAGGTGCTGATGCAGGCCGCTGGTCACGCCGGTGACCGGCGAGTCCATGAACGACGCCGTCATCCCGTACCGCCGCGCGAGGTGCTTCACGCAGTGCTTGTAGACCGTGTAGTCGTCGCAGGCCCTCATCACGTCGCCGTAGCGGAACGTGATCTCGGTCTGGCCCTTGCCGCCCTCGGTCTTGAGGGTTTCGGGCGGCACTCCGGCATCCCGCAGCGCGTGTTCCAGGTAGCCGAAGAAGTCCGCCACGCGGGGCGGGTGGTCGAGGTCGTAGTCCATGTTGCGGTCCATGACCGGCTGGCCGTCCTCGCCGTGGAGCACGAACTCGCTCTCC
Organism: Streptomyces sp. NPDC058457; assembly: GCF_042720695.1. Lineage (NCBI taxonomy): Bacteria > Bacillati > Actinomycetota > Actinomycetes > Kitasatosporales > Streptomycetaceae > Streptomyces > Streptomyces sp. NPDC058457. Next base: position 30,296 of record NZ_JBHXLU010000093.1, read on the forward strand.
AGACCGAGCCGCGCCTCGACCCCGAGTTCCGCGAGGCGTTCCAGCTGCCGGCGCAGCATCTGGCGGGGGGCGACTTCGATGAACGCCCCGTCGTCGTCCATGGCGTCGCAGTGCACCAGGGCGAGGCCGGGCATGTAGGGCAGCACGCGCAACGTGCTCCAGTCGGCCACCACGCGCATGTCGTGGTAGCCGTCGTCCCAGCTGGTCAGGTCGAAGCCGCTCAGGGGGTCCATGTCGGCGTTGGTGGCCAGGAGGTAGGAGCAGGCATCTGCCACATGCGTGCCGTCGCCGTCGCTGAGCCGTTCGAGCAGAGCGAGGCCGCTCACCCGCTTGCCCTTGAGGCGCCCCAGCATGTCCGGGATGACCACCATCACCGTGCTGACGGTGCCGAGTCGTATGAGGGGCCCCAAGTCGTCCAGAGTGAGGCGCTTGCCGCTTTCGGCAGGGATGCTCTCGGTAGTCATCACAGGTCAGAGGCTTTCGTTCAGCAGGGATTCGCTGGGCTGGGCGGCGCGGTCGGCGGTGAGCTGGTAGGCCGTCCTGCCGCGGGTCAGCCAGGTGACCCAGGCGAACAGGAGCGCGATCGCGAGGGTGACGCCGGCGTAGTTGAAGGACTTGGCGGTCTGGGGCAGGCAGAACACCACGGTGATGACCACGACGTAGACACAGGCGATGACCGAGATCGGCTTGCGCCAGGCGCCGAGGGTCCACGCCCCCGGCTGGTAGGCGGTGCCCTTGCGCAGGGCGAGGTAGACGGGGATGCCGTAGGCGGGAATCATCCCGACGGCGTTGATCGCGGTGATGGCCCCGTAGGCGGCGACCGACCACAGGGCGGGCAGGGCGAGGACGAACGGCACGATCACCGAGAACCACACGGCGCGCACCGGCGTCTTCGTCCGCTCGTTGACCCGCCGCCAGCTCTGCCACCCCGGCAGCGCCCGGCTCCGCGAGAACGCGTAGACCATGCGGGCCGATGCCCCGACCTCGGCGTTGCCGCACAGCAGCATCGCGATGATCACGACCACCAGCAGAATCTCGGCACCCGTCCGGCCGAGGACATCGAGGAAGATCTGCGCGGGTGCGGCCCCGGTCTGGGTGTTCAGCGTGCCCTCGTAGTCCTGGACGGCGAGCAGCATGCCGGCGAGGAGGATGAACCCGGCCACCCAGGACACCCCGATGGAGCGGACGATGCCGCGGGGTGCGGAGACCTGGGCGTTGGTGGTCTCCTCGGCGATGTGGGCGGAGGCGTCGTATCCGCAGAACGTGTAGCCGGCCACGAGGGAACCGATCAGCACTACGTAGGCCGGGCTGGTGAAGCCGGTCTCGTTGTGGAAGGTGAGCAGGAAGGACGGAGAACGGTGCTGGGCCGGGGCGAGCATGAGCGCGCCGACGATGGCGGCGACGCCGCCGAGCTGCCACCACACTGATATCGAGTTCAGCGCGTTGAGCACGCGGACACCGGCGGAGTTCAGCAGCCCGTGCACGAGCAGGATGGCCGCGAAGATCAGCATGGTGGTGCCGGTGGTGGGAGTGAGGTTCCACTTCATCTGGAGGAAGGCGCCGGTGAAGGTCGCTGCGCCGTAGTCGATTCCGGCGATGGCGCCGAGCAGGCCGAGGAGGTTGAGGCAGCCGGTCACCCAGCCCCAGCGGGCGCCGCCGAGCTTGCTGGCCATGAAGTACGGCCCGCCGCTGGTCGGGTAGGCGGAGACCACGTCGGCCAGGCACATGCCGACGAGGAGGGTGAAGAAGCCGACGGTGACCCAGGTCCCGAGCATGACCACGGGCCCGCCGGTGCCCATGCCGAGCCCGAACAGGCTCATGCCGCCGGCGAGGATGCAGATCACCGAGAAGCTGATCGCGAAGTTCTGGAACGGGCTCGTACGGCGGGACAACTCAGGCATGATCCCGAGTTCGGCCAGGAAGGCGTCGTCGGAGGTCGGTCTGCTGCGGCTGTGAGACACCAGAGATCCACTTTCGAATCAGGGAAGGGGGACGGGACAGACGGGAGGCGTTGAACGCCAAGGCGGGTGGCTTATGGGGCTGCTCGTTTGGCGGGCGAGCGGCGCAGGGTGGACGCGCGGGCGGTCAGGAACCAGTCCTGCCAGTTCGTGTAGCGGCCCAGGACCGTGTTGACGTCCTGCCAGGGCTGGGCAGTGACGTAGGGGCCCATCGCTCGCAGCACCTCGGCGGCCATGTCGGTTGCGCCGTTCGCGACCAGGGCGTGGGCGAGGTGGCTGAGGTCCGACATCGACACCCACGGGTACTCGTCGGGCGGGATCTCGGCGAACCACCTGCCGTAGGCCCTGACGGCGTGGCCTCCGGCGTTCGCGGTCTGCCAGAAAGTCTCCCTGCCCGTCACGCCGTCCTCCCCGTGCTCCACGCGGTACTTGTCCACGAGGGCGTACACGGGAAGCAGCCACAGGTCCGCGCTGGGCGGCTTTGACAGGAGCATCCAGCACGAGAACTCCATCGCGGCCCCAGGACTACAGACGGTCTGGAAGTACTGGCGCATACGGTGGTAGCCCTCGCGATTGCCCGGATGGCGGGCGTTGACCTCCCACAGCAGGGGCCAGGGACCGCGGTGATGCATTCCGTGATCAAGGCCACCGGCCGCCGGGGGCAACTTGTCCCACGGCTCTGGGCGGGTCCGCGCGTACGGATCGAGCAGGTGGGACGGGAAGGGAAGTTGCGCGAGCAGGATCTTGTCGATCCAGGGCACCGGACACGCGGGCAGCAGATCGGCAGCTCTCTGGCATGCCTGCGCGGCCCACTGAGCCGCGCGCCTCACCACGTCCTCGCTCTTGCCCCGGCGGTATGCGTCGAGCGCCGCCCGGGTGAGCACCCGCGCCCACATCATGGTCGCGTCCGGGTTGGCCGGGTCCTCGTCCAGCCAGAGTTTGAACACGCCCGGCTCGCTGGCGCCGGCGGCCAGCAACTGGCTGCGGCTTGTCCTGAGCCCCCAATTGTGGCCCGTCATTCTGAGGAGGTCCCGGGCGGCGTGGTAACGCCCCAGCTGCAGGTCCTGTAAGGCGTGACGAAGGTCAGCATCCGTACCAACGGGACTGACGATCAGACGCATGTCATCGGGGGCGCCGCGAGCGTTGAAGTGTGTGAACACGGCACCAGTCGCTAAGGAATCAGGCATGGGGGAGGCCTTGAGGATCAGAAATGGGTGTAGGGCTTCACTGGGTCTCGGAGCGAGGGGGCTCGATCAGGTTCCAATGCGGCAGGCTCCGGGCACGGGACCTCCGTGGGCAGGCCGAGCGTGCACCACGCTCGGGTGCCGTCTGCGGTGAACCCCCACCTGCCACCTGCGTCAGCCACCAAGGCGTCGACCAAGAACAGGCCGCGGCCGTTCTCCGCGCCGGCGTCCGGTTGCTGCACCGAAGGTGCCGGGGAAGGGGTGTGGTCAGCGACCTCGATGCGTAGCACGAAGCCCGACGGCATCCAGACGCGCACGCCGACGGTTTCGGATGTGCCGTGCAGAACGGCGTTCGTGCACAACTCCGATACGAGGAGCAGCAGGGTGTCGACCAGTTCGTTCGGCACGCGGCATTGGCGGCACCAAGCACGTGCGACCTGTCGGGCCCGCTCGACGCTCACCGGGACCGCAGGCAGCGCAATGTCGAAGCCGGCCGTCATGGGGTATCGGACGGGCACCAGAGGCGGTGGTACCTCAAGCGGTCTGACCAACCCGGAAGGTTTTGGGGGCATTCGGGTGACTCCCTGGCCTCTGTGCTCGGTCGAGCACTCTCAGCGAAGTAGGCGATCAGAGTTCACCCATCCCGGGTCGCTCCGCCATGACTTGCGACATGGCTTCTTCGGCGCTCCCGGGCGACTGAAGTGGCCTCGGGGTAGCTTTGAAGTGGCTTCTTTGCGGGGGATGTTGTCCCCGGGAGCAATGGCGGTATCCCTTTCCAGAGAAGGGATCGATTCGTAGGCCGATCGTTTGCGTCTCGCAGACTGGGGGCGGAATGAGGACTGAGCCGAGGACGCTGCTCGCATGGCTGTGCGGCCGGGACAAGGTCACCTACCGCCGGTTCGCACAGGACTTCGCCAAGCACGGTGCGCGGATCTTCGGGAACGGCAGCGCCAGTCCGACATGTGGCGAGACGCAGTTCCGACGGTGGACGGGCGGTCAGTTACAAGGTCTGCCGGTCCCCGAGGCCTGCCAGATTCTTGAGGCAATGTGGCCCGGCTACACGGCTGAGCAGCTCTTTGGGCCGCCGCCGAAGACAGATCCCCAGGCACCCGCGAAAGACCTGGAAGAACGAGTTCGAATGACCGCAGAAGAAGCCCTTGGCGGCGCCGACGCGACAGCTTCGGCGTCCATCTCCGACAACACCATCGACGAACTACGCGACCAGGTGGGGGCCGTAGCCCGCAGGTATCACCTGATACCGCCCGCCGAGGCCTACGAGAGCGTCGACAGGCTGCGCCTGGCGATCGAGCGGCAACGGGACCGGACACAGGTTCCCGTCCAGCAGCAACAGCTCATGATCCTGAACGGGCAGGCCGCCGCTCTTCTCGCGGTCGCCGCGTTCGACCTCGGGTACTTTCCGAGTGCCCGGAGCCTGGCGCGTACGGCCGCCGTGTTCGGCGAGGCAACCCGCTTCACACCGCTGCAAGCCTTCGCTGACGGCACTCTCGCTTACATCGCGTACCACACGGGCGACGCCACCGAGGCGGTGGCGAAGTCCGCCCGCGCTCTGTCCTACGGAGGTCTCGGGGACATGGCGCACCGACGGCACCACGCGATCAAGGCCCGGGCCCATGCGCATCTCGGCGATGTCGCCGCAGCCCGACAAGCGATCTTGCTGTCCTCGCAGGAAGGCCCGGGCATCCGGGACGATTTGCACGACGGGGTGGGCGGTGAGTTCGCCTTCTCGCTGGAACGCTTGGCCATGTCCACCAGCACAACGGCCCTGGTCATCGGCGACGCCGCGCAGGCCGAAGCCGACGCGCGGCGCGCCCTGGAGCTCATCGCGCAGCGGCCCAGTGAGGAGCAGTCGGCTCATGTGCGGGCAGGTGCGGCCGCCGACCTCGCCCACGCCCGCCTGATCACGGGTGACGTGGATGGCGCGGCAGAGGCACTGCAGCTGGTGTGGGAGGTCCCCGTGGAGAAGCGGCAGACGGGCATCGTCGTCCGGACAGCCCGCATCGGACGGCACTTGAATCGGCCCGAGTACCACGGCTCTCCGGTCCCCAAGGAGCTGCGGGAGCGGATCGAGGACTTCAACCGCGTCTCCCCGCCGCACCGCATCGGCCCGCACATCGGGTTGCTCGCGATCGAGAGCTGACCTACAGCGAGGCCAGGATCTTCGCCTCCTTCTCCGGGGCGATCCCGTGTTCGGCCCACCGCGGGTGGTCCACGGGACGCCCGTCCCCGGCCCACCACCGCCACGTCTCCCGGATGGTGTCGGCAAGCGGCCGGCACCGAAGCCCCGCAGCCACTGCGCGGCTGGAGTCAACGGCCCACACGCCCGCGTGAGTACGCCACAGGGGGAGCTCCGTCCACTGCTTCACACCCTGCTCGATCAGCACCGCCGGGTCGACCCATACCGGTGCCCCGGCACCGCCCGTCTCGGTAAGGCAGGCTTCGAGGAAGCCGCGGAAGGTGATGCCTTCGGGGTGGGCGACGTTGAAGCCGCCTCCCGAGGAGCTCGCCGCCTGGTCGAGGGCGAACCTCGCTACATCTCGAACGTCTACCGGTTGGATGCGCTGCTCGGCCGGGGCGGGTGCGAGGATGCGGCCGCCGCGCTCGGCTCGCTCCAGCCACCAGGGCAGTCGGCCAACATACTCGCCCGGGCCCAGGATCACCCCAGGGCGCAGCAACACCGCAGCGGTGCCGAACACTTCGGTCACGGCGCGCTCCCCGCCGGCCTTTTGGAATCCGTACTGGGTGGGCGAGCCGTCCGGGCCGGTGTAACCGTAGGACTCGTCGGCGTCCGACGGGCAGTCGAGCAGCAATGAGGCGTCGGTGAGCGGCTGGTGGGGCCATCCCTCGTACACGGACACGGTCGAGATGTGCACCCACCGGCGGGCGACCGGCCGCAGCGTGGTCGCGGCCGCCAGGACGTCGCGCGGAGGCAGTTCCGAACTCGACGTGTCGATGACGGCATCCCAAGCCCCCTGCGCTGCAAGGCGCGTCAGGTCGACCCGGCTCGTACGGTCTCCGTGAATTGCCTCCACGCCGTCCACATCGCGGCCAGAGCGCCCGCGATTGAAGGTGGTGACCTCCCACCCTCGCGCCAGTGCGCCCTCCACGACGTGCTTGCCCAGGAACCAAGTCCCGCCCATGACCAGAAGTCTCATGGGTTGATCCTGCCGTGCAGCCGGAGGTCGAGGGAAGCAGCCTTGGCCGATGCGGCTGTCCCGTCGGCGAGTGGAGCGCTTCGGGCTGCCGTCGCCGCCGGGAGGTTGAGGACGGGATCCTGGAGAACTGATCGCTCCTCTCAGCCCTAGCAGGGCGCATGGGCACCTCGTGGGGAGCACGGGAGCTCCGTTTGTTGTCCGTGGCGCCGTTCTCGGTGACGACCGGGTCGAGGACAGTGCGAGCCCAACCGGCGACCTCCCCCTCAGCGTCGACCCGGTGATCGAGGTTGAGGCAGACAACGCCGTCGCTATCGCGGACGAACCCGAGCCCGGCACCCGCCCACGAGCGGGCGGCGTCCCACTACTTCGACCAGGAGGGGGGTGATGCTGCTCGCCGACGCCCCGTCCACGATTACTGGCGCTTGGCAACTGCATTTGCATGTGATAACGCAAGCGATGTCTGCATAGGCATCGATCGCAGCGCCAACGGATAACGAGATGTGAGCTTCCCTCAGGGGCGGATTGATGGCAGGTGTTCGAATGGTGCTCTCAATGTAACTCTGAGTATCAGAGTGCCTGGCTGGATCCGTCTGCCCACACGGTCGGGCAGGGTGACGCGGCAGTTTGGGGAAGTGGCGCACCTGTGATCACCCGCACGCTCAATACTGCCTCGATTGGGTGAGTGTTCTATCGTCGACTAAGTGCCTATATGACTGAAATGCCCTAACGCTCATAGTTTCGAAATGATAACGGAAATGTGCGTTCGGTGGACGGGGTGACCAATATGAACACAAGGACAAGTGGCAGCTCAGAGTCTTGATCGACATAAGGAATGCGTCATTTGTTGGTGTTTGTGTGAGTGGTTCCAGCCCTCTTTTGTGTCACGCAGGGTGGCATCCGGCGCTTGATCCTTTACGGGCCTCGCGTAAGGTCCAAGAGGTTCCCGGGGGCTCCCCGAAGGGCTTCGATCGGTTGATCTCTGTTCGCGCTTGCGATCAAGGAGGTCCGAGGGAGTCTCGGATCTCCTCGCAATCCGATCGCGTCGGGCGGCCGCTCCTCTTGGACGGTGCCGGTCTTGATGCGGTCACCTTCATGCGGTTGCACCGGGGACGGAAACATCTTTGACCCGTGGTGGCTGACGCTCGGCTCCAAGTGCGGGCGACGTTCAGCCGGTACGAAGGGATTGCGCACATGTCTCCGGGAAAATGCCCCCCTGACGAACCGGAATCAACGGTTCCCGTTAGGTGGCGGTTGGGGCGTCGGCGGCTGGGTCGGTGGCGTACGGCCGAGAAGCGCACCGTGGAGCGTGGCCTCCACCGTCGACTGCGGCACGAGTTGCGCAGTCTCGGTATCGTCCCGCCGCTGGACGTGGATGAGTTGGCCAGGGCGCTCGGCGACCGGCGTGGACGTCCGATGATCCTGCGCCCCTTCGCGCTGGAAAAGCCCGGACCTTCGGGACTGTGGGTCGAGATGCCGAAACAGGACGTGATCTTCTACCAGAAGGAAACGACCTCGTTGCATCAGCGGCAGATCATCCTCCACGAGCTCCTCCACATCCTCGTCGATGAGTGGGAGGAAGGCCGTGAGGCCGTCGAGGGGGCTCCGGACGAGTTCGTAGAGGAGTGGTCAGCCCTCATGCCTGTGCTGGACCCGAAGCTGATCCGGCGGGTCGCTACCCGTTGCTCGTACGAGGACGCGGAGGAGTGTTCGGTCGAGCTGGCGGCCACGATCATCCTGGAGTGGTCCTCGGTGGTGGATGCCCTTCCGCCGCTGTCGGAGGACCCGAGAGTGCGTCGGGTTCAGTCTGCTCTGAGTGACCGGCGAGGGTGGTTGTAGGTCGTGGCGTACCTTCTGTTGATCATCGCGGTCGCGGTCGCGTGGCGGCTCTATCTGTGGTTCCGTGCTCCGCACGACGCTCCCACACGGTCGGTGGCGTGCGCCTTCCTCTGCATGGGGCTGTCGTACCCAGTGGCGATGCCGGGAGGCGCCAGCGGGATCGACACCCTTGCCGGGCACGGGATGGCCAGGCTCGCCCAGAACCTGTTGCTGTTGCTGGCGGTGTACTTCCTGATGTGCTTCTACCTCTACTCTGCGGACGGATCGACAGCGCGTCGTCGAGCTCGGTGGGAAGCCGTCGTCATGGTCCTGGTTGCGGTGGCGATTACGGCGGCGGCTGTGACCGTGCCGCGGGACGAACTCGGCAAGCCGTACGTCACGGTGGACATGACGGTCCCCCAGATCTTCCTCTTCTACACCGTCGCCGGCCTGTACCTGATGTACGCGATTGGCGCCGCCGCATGGTGGTCCGCTGCCTACGCCCGCATGTCGCGCCGTCCCCACGCCACGGGCTTGTGGATGGCCGCGATCGGCTTGGGTGGGATGGCTGCGGCCTGCGCGATCCGCGCGGTCTTCGTCACGGTCCGGTGGAACGGTGGCTCTGTGCCGTATCGGGTCAACACATATGCGTCGCTCTTGCTGGTCGTAGCCAGCCTCCTCTTCGCCGCAGGCGTCACGTACTCGGTGGCCCGCGCCAGGATCACCGCTACCCGGCTCTGGCTGCGTCGGCGACGCGATCACCGTCGGCTGGCCCCCTTGTGGCAGCTGCTGATCGAGGTCTATCCCCAGAACCACCTGCGCCCAGCTTCGTTGGGACTGTGGGATCGCTGGCGGGCACGTGGTGTCCACCGCCGGTACCACCGCCGGATAGTGGAATGCCGGGACGGACTGGTCGACATCAGCCCGTACGTGGTGGGCAGGGGAGAAGGCATGAACCTGCTGGACCTTGAACCCACTCAGCTGGCCGAGTGCCTACGCGTCGCGGCCGACATGATCAAGAACGATGTGCCGGCACCGGGGCCGGCGGTCGCCCTGGCGGTACCGAAGGGGGACGACCGGGATGAGGACGTCCGCCAGTTGATCGCGGTGGCGGAAGTGCTTCGGCTGACCGCGTAACCAATGGGAGAACGAGGAGACGAGACGACATGCTGATCACGGCCGGACGGATCTTGACCGGTTCCGGGACGTACCTGCAGGACGGCGCCATCCGCGTTGAGGGCGCCACGATCACAGCGGTCGGACCCCGTACGCAGTTCGACGTCCACGCCGGCGTGGACGAGACGCACCTCGCGTTTCCCGACGCGACGGTCGTCCCCGGGCTCATCGACGCGCACGTTCATCTGGTGTTCGACGGCAGCAGCGATCCGGTGGCCGCTCTCCGCGCTTCGGATGACGAGCACCTCCTGTCGGAGATGCGCCGTCGAGCCGGGCAACTCGTCCGCAGCGGCGTGACGACCGTCCGGGACCTGGGCGACCGTAACCACCTGGCGCTCCGTCTGAACGAGGAGATCGGCATCGGCGGCACGCCCGGTCCTCAGATCGTGTCCGCGGGCACCCCGTTGACCAGGCCTGGAGGCCACTGCTACTTCCTCGGCGGCGAGGTATCCGGCGAGGCAGCAGTCCGCGACCTGGTGCGAAGCAACCTGGCGGCGGGTGCCGGCGTGATCAAAGTCATGGCGACCGGCGGCGGCCTGACCAAGGACGGGCCGAAGAGCTGGCAGAGCCAGTTCTCGGAGGACGAGCTTCGCGCGCTCGTGGACGAGGCGCATCAGGCCGGCGTGCCCGTGGCCGCGCACGCCCACGGGGTGGACGGCATCACGGCCGTCGTGGACGCCGGCGTGGACACCATCGAGCACTGCTCCTGGATGACGGAGGACGGCTTCGGCCTGCGTCGCAACGTGCTCAAAAAGATCATCGATCAGGACATCGCCGTCTGCCCGGCTGTCAGCCCCCACTGGCAGATGGTGCCGCGTGTCTTCGGCGAGGAGCGGGCGAAGGTCCTTTTCGGGCAGGTCCGGGAGATGGCCGAAGCCGGAGTCAAACTCATCGCCGGTACCGACGCAGGAGTTCAGCGGACCGGGTTCGACGGGTCGCTCGTACCCGCCCTCGCGTTCTACGCGCACCTGGGTATGCCGAACGAAAGTATCATCGATATGGCAACCGTCCACGCTGCCGACGCGCTGGGACTCAGCAGCTCGACCGGCCGTATTGCTTCCGGCTTCCGCGCCGACCTGCTGGTCGTCGACGGAGATCCGCTGACCGGCCTCAATGCCCTCCAGGAGATCCGTGCAGTGATCGCCGCCGGGCGGGTACAGGAACCAGGATCTGGGCCTGATCAGCCGTAGCCCCTGCGGCGGCCAGCGGCTCACGGAGGGTCGTCCAGACCAGGCGAAGCCGCCTTCATCGTCGTCTCATTCCACCGTGCGACGGCTGCATCGTGACCTTCGCTGACGAGTCGTAGACCGTCAGACTTCACCAGCGGAACGACGATGACGGTGCGCGGGCCGTCATCCGCCGACTCCGACGGACCACCAGCCACGCCGGACGCATTCGATGGTGTCTGCCGTTTGAGCGTACGGCTGGTGTGTCTTCACGCTGACCTGCGAAGTTGTGCAGTTCCATGTGCGGGGACACGGATGACGGGACGGAAGTCCATGGTGGAAGAGCTGACCGCCACGTTGCATACAACGCTGGGGCAGATCGTCGTGAGGTTGCTTCCGGAGTCAGCGCCGGAGACGGTCGCGAGCTTCAGCGGCCTGGCCCGCGGGACCTGGACGTGGCGAGACCCGCGGACGGGTGAACTGGGCTTCGGGCCGCTCTACAGCGGAACGATCTTCCACCGGGTGGTCGCCGGCCTCATGATCCAGGGAGGCGATCCTCAGGCCGACGGCACCGGAGGACCTGGCTGGGAGTTCCCGGACGAAATCGATCCGGCAGTGAATTTCGACCGGCCGTACATGGTGGCCATGACCACCACGGCTCCGGACACGGTCGGCTCACAGTTCTTCATCACCCTCAGGCCGGCACCGCATCTCAACGGCCAGCACACGATCATCGGGGAAGTGATCAAGGGACAAGAGGTCGTGCACGCCATCGCGAAGATCCCTACCGGCAGCAATGGCCGGCCCATCACGGATGTCGTCGTCCGGTTCATCAAAATCGACCGACCCCAGACCTGATTCCGTCCAACGGGTTCCAAGCACATCGCAGCGCCCACGAGCGGCACCCGGCGACGGTACCGGCGCTGTCCGGCCTTGGATCAGGCTGATAGGTAGCCGAGCCGGACCGTCATCGAGGTCCCCACCAGCGACACAGCCCGTCCGCAGTGCGCGCTGGCTTCCGGACAGGCGTCACTTGCCTGTGCCCGTCTCCTTCTCCTCCAGCTCTGCAACCAACTCGTTGACCAGCGCCATGGCTTTCGGCGACAGCCCCTGTGCGCCGAGGCCACGAGCTCTCACTCGGCCCACGGCTCCCTTCTTGGCGGCCGCCAGGAGCTGAAGACCCTCGTAGACCTGGGCCGCCACGGTGTCATCCGGTTCGAAATACATCCGTGAGACACCGACGACAGCCGCCAGCGCGTCCAACACGGCGGGCGATGCGGATTCGGCGACGCCGGTACGGAGGTCCCGGAACTCCTGCTCGGTGATGATCTGGGCTCCGGCATGGGCGTTCACCGCATCGGTCATTTCCGCGTCAGAGGGAGGCCCAGGAGGGCTGGGGTACGAGTTGTCCAGGAGCAGAGTGACCTTCTCGGCCAGCGATTCAGGAGGGCCGTCAAGAACCGTGCCCGCCGTCTCTCCCGACAGTTCTGGTTCGTCGACACGCAGGCCCTGCGCCTTGGCGATCGATCTGGCCTCAGCTTGCCGCAGCTCCTCCTCGCTGACCCCGTACGCCGACGCCAACGCGGGTACATACCTGTCCTTCAGGCGTCGCTCGCCACGTTCGGCCGCCGCCACTGGGCCGGCGCTTCGGGTTCCGATCAGCGCGGCTGTCTCGTACTGGTAATAGCCGACATCGCAGCGCAGATCGGTCAGATCGGGGGGCCCGGACCGCGGGAACAGGTCGTTCAGGTCCCGGCCGAGAGCGCGGGCCAAGGCGGGCAGTTTCTCCGGATCAGGAGTCTGCGCACCGCTCTCCCAGCTCGCGACCGCGGAGTCGGAGACACCCAGAGCCTCGCCCACGGCGGCCTGGTAGATCTCGGCGGCTCGCCGGACCGTACGCAGACGGCTCCGGTCGAAGTGGCGGGCGGGCATCTGACCTCGCTTTTTATGCAAGCTGGAGTCGATCCAGCATGTTGACTTTTTCTCTAGCCGGGAATAGCTTCAGCTTAGCGAAGGGCGAGTGGCGCTGCACGCCGTCTCGGTCCTCGTCTTCGATCCCGTCAAGGCTCCCGGCCGAGACGGGGTCGCCGGAACGCAAGCGCGGTATCCCGCGCGCGGAGGGCGCCCGGAATGGGAGCGGCGTCGGGGGACCCCGACCCTCGTGCGCTGGAGCGTGTGCGGCTTCGAACTTGGACGGCGCGAAAGGCGTACCTCTGCCATGCCCTGCCCAGAACGAAGATTTGTGAGTGGCCGTTATGTGAGGAGCGTGGCATGTCTTGGCTGCGTTGAACGGACGGCAGAATCCGCATCCGGAGGATTCGATCCGGAGGGCTGTGCTCGGCGCGGCCTTCCGTCGTGAGCTGCTCCAACTCAGCGGTATATGTCGAGTTGGCGTCAGCGTCCGTCGATGTCCGCTGTCCGCTGGAGTGTTCACCAGCTACTGCATATGTTGCTGGTCCAACGCCGGCATCGCCTAGCGGCGCTCCGCCAACGGAGGGAAACGGAACCAAGCCCAGCGTCAACTCTGCCATTTCCAGCAGGAAATGAGAACGGCGCCCAGGAGTTAGCGGCTCCTGAGCGCCGAGCCCGCCACCCCTGAGGGTGCGGATTCATAACCGGGGCGAGTCGGCTGGCCTTTTCGACGAGAACGGCCGTCCCACCCCACCTACGAGTGAGGAATTCTCGCATGCCCGCGTCCCAAGGCGGAAGGGCGATCGCAGCCCGGCCCGCCACGGCCGTTGATCCCGCTGACGGCTTCCGCCAACCACGCCTGGCTCTCCTCCTGGCGGAGATGGTGCCCGGTGCCCGCATCATCCGCGTCTCGCAGCACCAGCCCAGCCAGACCTGGCCGAGTCCCTACACCCACGCGTATGACGAGCAAGGGCAGCCCGTACTTCTCAACCGGACTCGGCGAGTTGTCGCCGGCCGCTGGGTGATCCGAGCCTTTCCCGAGGTGAACTGGGATGAGGTGCATGACCTCGACTTGGCCACCGGGTCGATGCATCCCACCGCGTGTGGCTTCGCGTCATCGGACGGGGGCCGTTGACCCGTGGCCCGGATACGAACGATCAAGCCCGAGGCCTTCTCATCCGAGTCGCTCGCCGCCGTCTCCCTCGCCGCCGAGCGGACGTTCTTCGGCCTCCTCACCCAGGCCGACGACCACGGTCGCTTTCGTGACCAGCCCGCCGTGATCACTGGCCTGCTGTGGTCGCTGCGCCCGGGACACGGTCCCGTGGACGTCGAGGACGACCTGACCCAACTCGCTAACGCCCGTCTGATCTGCCGCTACGAAGGGGGTGACGGAAAGCGGTACCTGCACATCGTCACCTGGCGCCAGCACCAGAAGATCAACCGGCCGAGCGGTGTTCGATTCCCGGCCTGCCCGCACCACGACGTCGAACATTCCACCTCGGCCACGCCACGAACTCACGGAGACGTCACGGAGTCCTCCGTGGAGCCGCGCGGAGGACTCCGTGAGGGTTCACGCATCGCGCACGAGCCTCCCATCCATCACGAAGCCGCAGCTCAGAGCGTTCTCCGTGAGCCCTCGCAGAGTGCTCGTGGAGGACTCAGTGAGCCCTCGGTGAGCCCTCATGGTCCGGATCTAGGACCTAGGAACCTGGATCTAGGAACTACTTCTCCTTCGGAGGCCGCCAGCGGCCCCGCACCGGAGGCTGTCTCGACCCAGCAGCTCATGGCCGAGTACGCCGCCTCCTGCGCCCACCGGCCGCCCAGCGGCGTGCTCGGTCACCTTGGCCGAGAGACAGCCAAGCTCCTCGCCGAGGGCATCGATCCGGACCACATCCGGGCCGGGCTGGCTCGCCACCGGGCGAAGGGACTGCACCCGAGCACCTTGCCGAGTCTGGTCCACGAGGCCATGAACGCCACCTCCGCCGGTTTGGCGCGGACGGAATCGCGGCCTAACGTGCCCGGTCACCGGGCCTGGGCCAATCCCGCCGACCCTGCCGCCGCCTACGCCGAGGAGCTGTGATGCGCGACCATGACGTCCAGCCCGTCGGCGGCATCGCCCGCCGCTTGGCCAACATCCTGACCGCCCGGGGCATCGATCCGGCCGCTTCGCTCACCGACGTGGCCGAGCCCAACCCCGCCCTCCAAGCAGCGCAGGACCGCATCCCGGCTCGATACCGGGCCGCGGTCGCCGACCATCCAGCGGTCGCTGCCTGGGCCAGGGAGATCGCCGAGGCCGGCCGTCCCGGGCCCGAGGGTGCCCCAGGCATCGCGCAGGGCCGCTCGCTGCTGATCGTGGGCACCACCGGCACGGGCAAGACCCACCAGGCTTACGGCGCGATCCGGTCCCTGCTCCTCGCCGGAGTCCGGCTGCGCTGGAAGGCGACCACGGCCGCCGACCTGTACGCCGAGCTGCGGCCCCGCCCTGGCCACGACGGCGAGAGGGAACTGATGGACTTGGCACGCTGCCCGCTGCTCATCATCGACGACCTCGGCGCTGCGAAGAACAGCGAGTGGACCGAGGAGATCACGATGCGGCTCATCAACCGCCGCTACAACGAGATGCTCCCGACGCTGATCACCACCAATCTCGGCATGGTGGACCTGCGCCAGCACGTCGGCGACCGCATTGCCTCCCGGCTGACCGAGATGAGCGACAAGGTCATCCTCGACGGCCCTGACCGCAGACGAGCCCTGGCAGCCGAGCGTCGCCGCATCGTTGCCGCCTGACCTCTGCCGCGACCGACTGCCACCGGTTCCCCCTCGTTCACGCACCAACCCTGGGACGCGCACGCCCAAACGCGCCCAAGGCCACCGGAGACCCCCACCATGCACAGCACCGAGAACCACATGCCGCGCGCCCTCGGCGACCTCACTTGGCACGACAGCGCCGCCTGCCGCTCGACGCCCCATCACCAGGTCGATCCCGACATCTTCTTCCCCGAGCCGGACGAGATGGACCTCATCCGAGCTGCCAAGGCCCTGTGCGCGCAGTGCCCCGTCCGGTCCACCTGCCTGGACGCCGCCCTCGAAAACGGAGACCGCGACGGCATCCGGGGAGGCATGACCGAAGAGGAACGTGACCCCCTGCACCGCAACCTCCAAAGCCGTTTCGACTACGCCCGCGTGAACGCCGTGCTGGCCGGCCGCGACATCCACCTCACGCAGACCGAACGCGATGCCGTCGTCCGCGCCGCCTACCAGGCCGGGGTTCCGGCCGAGCGGCTCGCCTGGCTGCTCAAGGTCACCGAGGAGCACGCCGAGAAGCTCTACCGCCGCACCCGCCGGGAGATCCGCAACCGGGCCGTCGACCAGAAGAGGGCCAGCAAGGGGAAGAGGCCCAAGAGCCCTACGAAGGTGTTCAAGGCACCCGCAGCCGAGACACCCGCACGCGACGACCTCGGGACGGCCGCGTGAACCCCAGCGTGTCGGCTCCGGCGCGGATCACTGGCTGGGACCGAGCCGCAATCGTCGCCCTCGGCGGCGCCGGATGCGCGCTCTCGTACGACGCCCTGCAACAGATGGCCACTGCCATCCACGTCCGAGCACCCCTCACCTTCGTCTTCCCCCTGGTGATCGACGGCTTCATCGCCTACGGCGTACGCGCGCTCCTGGTCCTGCGCGCCGCCTCCTTCGCCGCCCGCCTGTACGTGTGGACACTGTTCGGCACGGCGACGGCCGCCAGCATCTGGGCCAACGCCCTACACGCCGTACGTCTCAACCAGCAGCGTCCAGAAGGCGGCGGACTACGGCTCGGCGATGTCACCGTCGGCGCCCTGTCGACCATCGCGCCGCTCGCCCTGGCCGGAGCCGTCCACCTCTACATCCTCATAGCCCGGAGGGTCACCGAAGCCGTTCACCGCGGACACCCGGACACTCTCGAGGGCCGGACCGACCGGATCGCCGCTGACCGGCTGATGTCCCCGCGAGCGGCGGACGGACAGCGGCCAGCCCCTGTCACCTCCGAGCACTCGGCCGCGCTCTCACCGTCGGAGAGCAGCCCACCGGCGGTCACCTCCGGCCCCTCGCGACCGACATCGACTGACCGAGCGGAACCGTCCGGAGACCTGGGGAGCGGCATGGAGCCGAGGCCCGCCCACCGTGGTGACACTGCTGACCTGGGCGGACAGCCGGTCAGTAGACCTGCCCCGGTAACCCGCCCACGGCTGGCCGCCCGCTCGGTCACCGGCCCGGACAGCTTCTCGGAGACCTCGGACAACGGCGCCCCGGACACCGTCCCGCAGACGGACACCCTCCTGTCGATCGCCCGCCAGGCGGTCGCCGACACGGGCAAGGTCACCCGCGAGGTCGTCGCGGACGCCATCCGCGGACAGGGCAAGACGCTGGCCAACGACCGGTTGACCGCCCTGATGCAACAACTCCGCGCAGAGACCGGCCAGCACTCGGCCACCGAGACCGCCTGACCGAAGAACTCGGACGGGTGGGCGGACGACGGTGACAGCCGGGCCGCCCACCTGCACCCCACCGACTCACGTCCATGAACCGGAGACTCACGATGCGCACCGCACCATCCACCCCCGCCGAAGCCGAGGCCTGGATCACCGTGCTCCTGCGGTACGGACACCTACACCGCGCTGAACCCGGCCCCGACGACACCCGGACTGTGCAGCGCACCCCCGCCGACACGCCCCGCACCCTCCACCACCCGGTCCTGGCCCTCGACTTCGTCGCCGAAGTCCTCCACGAGGTGCGCCGTACGAAGGCCCAGACGCCCCGATGACACGCTTCGAGCCCTCCGATACCTCCTGCGGCCTGGGGCCGGATCACTGCCTGGCATGCGGCCGAGCAAGCTATCGCGTACGACGGTCCTACGGTCCGTCGTACGCACTTGCCCCCGCCCGGGAGTGCGGGGGAGGCCCGGCT
>NZ_JBHXLU010000094.1:0-45955 GCF_042720695.1 Streptomyces sp. NPDC058457
CCCTCCCCCCGCCCCCCCCCCCCGCCGCCGCGGCGGGGCTTTAATGAGGGGCCCCACCCCCCCGCCCCGGGCCCCGGCGGGGGCCCCCGCCACCCCGCGCGGGCCGGGCCCGGCCCGGTTCCGCCCGCGGCGCGCCACGCCCGCGGGCACCGCTCGGCCCGGGCGGCGCGGGCTGCTGTCGTACTGGCGGCAATACCTGGCGATCTCGCCCTTCTACCTGGTCTTCGCCGCCTTCTCCTTCTTCCCCGTCTTCTACTCGCTGTACCTGGCCTTCCAGCGCTGGGACGGCCTGGGCGACATGCAGTTCGTGGGCCTGCAGCAGTTCAGGTTCCTGTGGTCGGACCCGGTCTTCTGGCTGTCGATCCGCAACACCCTGGTGATCTGGGTGCTGTCCACCGTGCCCACCCTCTTCGGGGCCCTGGTGCTGGCGACGCTGCTGCACTCGGTGCGCCGCTTCAAGGGCTTCTACCGCATCGCGCTCTACGTCCCGAACGTCACCTCGATCGTGGCCGTGGCGATCTTCTTCGGCGCGGTGTTCAGCAACAACTTCGGTCTGGTCAACGCGATCCTGGGCACGGTCGGCATCTCGCCCGTGCCGTGGCTGAGCAACCCGTGGCTGATCAAGGTGGTCATCTCACTGCTGATGACCTGGATGTGGACCGGCTACAACATGATCATCTATCTGGCCGGTCTCCAGGCGATCCCGACGTCGATCTACGAGGCGGCGAAGATGGACGGCGCCGGCCCGGTCCGCACCTTCTTCCAGATCACCGTCCCGATCCTGCGGCCGATCATCCTGTTCACCGTCATCATCTCGACCATCAACGGCCTGCAGAGCTTCAGCGAACCCCAGGTGCTGTTCGCCAGCAACGCCGCCAACGCGAACCTCGGCGGCCCGGGACAGGCCGGTCTGACCACGCTGCTGTACTTCTACCAGTCTGCCTTCCTCAACAACGACTACGGCTACGGCGCGGCCATCGTGTGGGCCTTCTTCCTGCTGATCATCGTGCTCGTCGCCGTCAACTGGCGCATCACCCAACGAGGGAGGAAGCCGTGACCGCAGCCGACCCGACGCGGCCGGCCCCGCGCGCGAGGCGGCTGCGCCGCCCCAAGGGCCTGACCGCGCACATCATCCTCATGGCGGCCGTGCTGATCTCGGTCTTCCCGTTCCTGTGGACGATCGTCATGGCGACCAACACCACCCAGGACATCTACAAGAGCCCGCCGAAGTTCACCTTCGGCTCCCATCTGCTGGAGAACATCCGGCATGTGCTGAACACCATCGACTTCTTCGGGTCGATGCTCAACACGATCATCGTCGCGACCGTCACCACCGTCCTGGTGCTGTTCATCGACTCCCTGGCGGCCTTCACCTTCGCCAAGTTCGACTTCCCCGGCCGCAAGGTGCTCTTCGGCACGCTGCTGCTGTTCATGATGCTGCCGCTGCAGCTCGCCGTCCTGCCGCAGTTCATCCTCATGTCCAAGATCGGCTGGGTGGGCATGCTCAAGGCGCTGGCCCTGCCCGCCCTGGCCAACGCCTTCGGCATCTTCTGGCTGCGCCAGTACATCGAGAGCGGCGTGCCCGACGAACTCCTCGACGCCGCGCGCATCGACGGCGCCGGGTTCTTCCGTCAGTACTGGAACATCGCGCTGCCGATGATCAGGCCCGCGCTGTCCTTCCTCGCCATCTACGCCTTCGTCGGGGCCTGGAACGACTACGTCTGGCCGCTCATCGTGCTCACCAACCCCGACCACGTGACCCTCCAGGTGGAGCTCGCCCAGCTCAACGTCGGCCACACCACCGACTACAGCATGGTCATGGCCGGGGTGCTGATGGCGTCGCTCCCGCTGGTGCTGGTCTTCGCCATATTCGCCCGCGGCTTCATCGCGGGCGCCACCGAGGGCGCGGTGCAGGGCACCTGACCCGTGCAGGACAGAGGAGGAATCCGGTGAGGGACAGCGGTCGGGACGGCAGGGTGCTCGTGGTGGGCATGGACGGGCTGCGCCACGACCGGCTGACCCGGCCCGGCGCGCACGCACCCGTCCTGCACGGCCTGCTGGCCGCGGGTGCCCACGGCACCAGCCTGCTGCCCTACGGCGAGACGGACGGGCAGGCCGAGGACGGGCCGTCGACCAGCATGGCCTACACCGACTCCGGGCCCGGCTGGTCGAGCGTGCTGACCGGGGTGTGGCCCGACCGCCACGGGGTGACCGGCAACGACTTCCACGGCGCCGACTACACCCGCCACCCCGACTTCCTCAGCCGCGCGGCCGGCGCCCGCCCCGGCCTGCGCACCGCCGCCGCGGTCTCCTGGCCGGAGCTGGTCCACCGCGGCGTCCTCGGCCCCGCCATCGGCCGCCGGGTGCACCACGACGGCGAGAGCGACGGCTACGCGACCGCGGACGACCTCGTCGCCCGCACCGCCGTCCGCTGGCTCACCGAGCACGACCCGGACCTGTTGTTCGTGTACTTCGGCGCGACCGACGAGGCCGGCCACGCCGCCGGCCCGCTCTCCCCCGCCTACGACGACGCGCTGCTCGCCCAGGACACCCACCTCGGACGGCTGCTGGCGGCGATCGACGCCCGCCGCTCCGGCGAGCGGTGGACCGTACTGGTCACCACCGACCACGGGCACCTCGACACCGGCGGCCACGGCGGCGACACGGACGCCGAACGAGAGGTGTTCGTCATCCTCGCCGAGCCCGGCACGCCCGCCGGCACCCGGCTCGACTCGCCCCGCCTCGTCGACATCGCCCCCACCGTCCTGGACCGGCTCGGCATCCCCGTCGACCCGGACTGGGGCCTGGCCGGACGCGTCCTGCCCGGGCCCGCCGCCTCACCCGTGTCAGCCACGTAACTGACGTCACCAGAAAAGGGAGCCATCCGACGATGAACGATCCGTCGATCCCCGGGCCCCGGCCCGCCGATCCCCTGATCGCCCTCCGCCCCTGGGAGGCACCCGAGGTGACCTCCTGGGGACGGCTCCCCATGAACGCCGTCGACCGGCGCACCGGAGCGCTCCCCCTGGACGGCGACTGGCGCTTCCAGTTGCTGCCGGCCCCGGACGCGCCGGTCGGCGGCTCCTGGTCCACGGCGTACGTCCCCGGCGCCTGGACCGTGCAGGACACCGACGACCTGCCGCAGTACACGAACGTCACCATGCCGTTCCGTGAGTTCCCGCCGGACTCCCCCGCCGCCGACCCGACCGGGGTCTACGAGCGCGAGCTGGACGTCCCCGCCGAGTGGGCCGGGCGGCGGATCGTGCTCCAGGTGGGCGCGGCGGAGAGCGTGCTCCTGGTCCATGTGGACGGGCGGCCGGTGGGCGTCTCCAAGGACTCGCACCTGGCGGCCGAGTTCGACCTGACCGGGGTCGTCCGGCCCGGCGGGCGGTCCGTCCTGCGGCTCACCGTCGTCAAGTGGTCGGACGCCACGCACATCGAGGACCAGGACCACTGGTGGCACGGCGGGATCACCCGCTCGGTGCTGCTGTACGCGACCGACCCGTTCCGGCTCGCGGACGTGACCGTACGGGCCCGGCGGGACGGCGAGTTGCGCGTGGACTGCCAGGTGCGGAACGCGGCGGGCGACCGGGCGCTGCCCGGGGGCTGGTACGTCACCGGGGAACTCGACGGTGAACTCCTCGCGCAGGATGCCGAGTTCGACCGGCTCAACACCGAGGACGACCGGGTCTCCGACTTCCTGGGCGAGGCCCGCATCCACGCCGTCGTGTCCGACGTGCGCACCTGGAACGCGGAACAGCCCGAGCTGTACGGGCTGACCGTCCGGCTGCACCGCGCGGACGGCACGGTCGCCGACACGGCGTACCAGCGTGTCGGCTTCCGGGACGTCGAGATCGTCGGCCGGGACCTCCTCGTCAACGGCGAGCGGGTGTTCGTCCGGGGCGTCAACCGGCACGACTTCCACCCGCTCACCGGGCGGACGGTGTCGTACGACGACATGCGCGCGGACCTGGTGCTGCTGAAGCGGTTCGGGTTCAACGCGATCCGCACCTCGCACTACCCGAACGACCCGGCCCTGTACGACCTCGCCGACGAACTGGGCTTCTACGTCGTCGACGAGGCGGACATCGAGTCCCACGACCACGCCCACGAGATCGCCGACGACCCGCGCTACCTGAACGCCTTCGTGGACCGGGTCTCGCGCATGGTGCTGCGCGACAAGAACCACCCGTCGGTCATCATCTGGTCGCTGGGCAACGAGTCCGACTACGGGGCGAACCACGACGCGGCGGCGGGCTGGGTGCGGCGGCACGACCCGACCCGGCCGCTCCAGTACGAGGGGGCGGCCAAGCGCGGCTGGGCGGACCCGGACGTTGCCTCCGACATCGCCTGCCCGATGTACGCGTCGCTGGAGGACTGTGTGGCGCACGCCCTGTCCGGGGAGCAGACCAAGCCGCTGATCCAGTGCGAGTACTCCCATGCGATGGGCAACAGCAACGGCACGCTCGCCGACCACTGGGCCGCCATCGAGTCCACTCCGGGGCTTCAGGGCGGGTTCATCTGGGAGTTCTGGGACCACGGAATTCTCCAGCGGGTGAGCGACGGAAGACCGGTCGGGCGCACGGGCGCCGGACTGTATGACAACGGTGTCGCCGCGCCCGGCCACCGCTGGGCGTACGGCGGCGACTTCGGCGAGGCCCTGCACGACGGGGCGTTCGTCGCGGACGGGATCGTCTTCCCCGACCGCACCCCGAAGCCCGCGATGTACGAGCACCGGGAGATCGCGGCGCCGGTCCGCATCCGGTGCTTCCGGCACGAGGGCATCGTGCTCGCCAACCACCAGCACTTCCGGGGCTTCGACTGGCTGGCGGGTACCTGGGAGCTGGCGCTGGCCGACGGCCGTACCCTGACCGGCCCGGCCGAGCTGCCCGAGCTGTGCCCCGGCGAGACGGCGGCCGTACCGCTGCCGTTCGAAGTGCCGGCGGACGGCGGTGAGGCGTGGCTGACGCTGCGGGTGACGGTCGCCGAGGACCAGGCGTGGGCGCCGGCCGGTACGGAGATCTGCGCGCCGCAGATCCGGATCCGGGCCGCGGACCCGCTCGGGCGGGCGGTGCCTGCGGGCCCGGCCGTCGAGGTGGACGGCGAGGGGCTGCTGCTGCATCCCCTGCTCACCGGCGCGCCGACGCTGTCGCTGTGGCGGGCGCCCACCGACAACGACGAGCTGGGCGGGATGGCGCTGCGCTGGCGTACCTGGGGCCTGGACCAGCTGGTGCGCAAGGTGGTCTCGGTACGCCGCGACGGCGCCCGGGTGACCGTGCTCGCGGAGTACGCCGGCACCGTCGGGGTCGTACGGCACCGGCAGGAGTTCACGCCGGTCGAGGGCGGTGTCCGGGTCGACGAGTCGGCCGAGCTGCCGGAGGAGTTCGCGGACGTGGCCCGGGTCGGCTCGGTCTTCGAGACGGTGGCCGGGCTCGATCTGCTGGAGTGGTTCGGTCAGGGTCCCTGGGAGTCGTACCCGGACCGTGCCGCCGGAGCCCCGGTCGGCCACCACTCGCTGCCCGTGGACGAGTTGTTCACGCCCTACCTGCGGCCCCAGGAGAGCGGTGGCCGGCACGGCGTACGGCGGTTCACGCTGTCGGCGCCGGACGCCACCGGGCTCGCGGTCGAGCTGGACGAGCCCCGCCAGGTCTCCGTCAGCCGATACCGCGCCGAGGACCTCACCGCCGTCACGCACCACGACGAACTCGTGCCGCGGACCGGCTGCGTGGTCCACATCGACGCCGCACACCGGGGCCTGGGTACGGCGTCGTGCGGTCCCGACACCTTCCCCTCCTACCTCGTCGCACCGGGCCTCCACCACTGGAGCTGGACCCTGCGCGTGCTGTGAGACCCGTCCTCCGAGATCCGCCCTCCGAGACCCCCCACGCCCTTCGCCGTCACTTCTGCTTACTCACGGAGCACTCGTGTGTACTTCGCATGACCACATCCAGGGCGAGGCCGCGCAGGCCGGAGCCGGCCGACGCAACTTCCTCAGAGCCACCGCGCTCCTCGGCGCAGCCGCCACCGCCGGGGTCGCGCTGCCGGCCGTCGCCGAGGCGTCCTCCGGCTCCGGCCGGCGGCCCGACCCGGAGAGCCGTCGCTTCACCCTCGCGGTGATGCCCGACACCCAGTACCTCTTCGACGGGCCGAGCATCAACCCGGCGCCCATCGAGGCGTCGCTGCGCTATCTGCTGGAGCAGGGCGGCGAATCCGACGAGAACATCGTCTTCCTGTCCCACCTCGGCGACCTCACCCAGAACGGCGCCGCGGAGGAGTTCGCCGCGATCAGCAAGGCGTTCGGGATCCTCGACCGGCGCGGGGTCGGCTACAGCGTGCTGGCAGGCAACCACGACATCAGGTCGTCCACGGACGACCAGCGCGGTGCCACGCCGTACCTGGACGCCTTCGGCCCGCAGCGCTTCAAGGACAGGCCGACGTTCGGCGGGGCCTCTTCGGACGGCTACAACACCTACCACCTGTTCAGGGCGGCCGGGCGGGAGTGGCTCGTGCTGGCGCTGGACTGGCGCCTGTCGGCCAAGGGGTACGCCTGGGCGAAGGACGTCATCGCCGCGCACCCGAAGGCGCCGGTCATCCTCACCACCCACGAACTGGTCGTGGACGACGACGCGTTGTCGTCGTACGGGCAGCAGCTGTGGGACCAGCTGGTCAACGAGCACGACCAGATCTTCCTCACCCTGAACGGCCACTTCTGGCCGGCCCGCCGCGCGACCCGCAAGAACGCGGCCGGCAACGACGTGCACCTGCACCTGACGAACTACCAGAACCGGTACTTCGGCGGCGCGGCGATGATCCGCCTCTACCACTTCGACCTGGACCGGAACGTCATCGACGTGGAGACGGTCTCGCCGTGGATCCTCGGCCGGGCCAAGAAGGGCCTGAACGAGCTGGAGCGGCAGGAGATGGAGCTCAGCGGCGACGAGGACCGCTTCTCCGTCGGCATCGACTTCGCGGACCGCTTCGCCGGCTTCGACCCGGTGCCGGTCCGCCCGGCGCGGCCCGCGTCGCAGCTGCTGGTCCGGGGCACGGCCGCCTACTGGCGGTTCGACTCGGCGGTCTCCGGCACGGTCCGCGACCTGTCCGGCAACGGCAATGACCTCACCCTGGTCTCGGTGGGCGGCGGCACCCTCGGCTGGTCGGCGGACCACCACCCGGACCAGCCGGGCCACGGCAGCCTGGAGTTCACGGGTTACAAGTCGCCGCTGAAGGGCGCATACCTGAGGACGGTCGACGGCGCCCCGCTCAACTCACAGACGTTCAAGGACGGTTACACCATCGAGGCGTTCTACCGGCTGCCCGCGGACTGGGACGCCTCGCACAACGCCTGGTCCGGGCTGGTCAGCCGCACCGGCCGCAACGGCTCCGTCGGCACGGTCACGGACGACCCGGACGAGCCGCTGGCCACCCTCTCCATCACCGACGGTCCGGGCACGCAGTGGGCCGTCCACCCGCTCAACCAGCAGCAGCTGGCCACCAACTGGGGCGACGAGACCGCCCGCGAGACCTGGTGGCACCTCGCCGTCGTCAACGACGGCAAGCACACCACGATGTACGTGCAGGGCTGCCCGGTGGCCCGCAACCCGCACGCCGCCGCGGTCGGCATCGCCTCGTCCGGGAAGCCCTGGCTGCTCGGCGGCTACGAGTACGCGGACAAGATCGACCAGATCCTGCACGGCCGCCTCGGCGACGTCCGGATCGTCTCCCGGGCACTGCCCGTCTCCTCCTTCATGACCCACTGACCCCCGTTACGAGGATCATCATGACCGAGCAGCAGCTGCCCACCTGGGCCGATCCCTCCGTCTCCGCCGCCGACCTCGACCCGCAGGGCATGTCGAGACGTGGACTCCTGCGCCGCGCTGGCCTCTTCGGCGCCGCGTTCGCGCTCGGGTCGGCGGCGACCCCCGCGTTCGCCGCGTCCAACCGGGGCCTGGGCGGCGAGGACCCGCGCCTCGCCTACCTGGTCGGCGACCACCACGTCCACTCCGTGTACAGCCACGACGCCAAGTACACGTTCTCCCAGCAGGCCCAGGCTGCCGCCAAGTACGGCCTGGACTGGATGGTGTTCAACGAGCACTCCAACTTCGGGCACGCCTACTACGGCGCGAAGCTGGAGCACGCGGAGATCCTCAAGGCCCGTGCCGAGAACCCGCGCCAGCTGATCTTCCAGGGCCTGGAGTGGTACATCCCGGCCGCCGAGCACTGCACGGTGTTCGCCGCACCCGGCCCGCACGAGACCGACCTGCTCACGCAGTTCGAGCTGGCCTACGACGGCAAGCTCCTGGGCTACACCGAGGGGTCGGCCGGTGCCGCCGACACCGCCCGCAACGAGGCGCATGCCGTCAAGGCCATCCAGTGGCTGGCCGAGCAGCGACGTACCGGCTATGTCGACGACGTCCTCGTCCTCGCCAACCACCCGCTGCGGCTCGGCATCGACTCCCCGCACGAGATGCGCAACTGGCGGGACGCGGGGTGGGGTGGCGGGAACGAGGAGGCCTCCGAGATCATGATCGGCATGGAGGGCGCGCCCGGCGCCCAGGGCGCCGCGATCCCCGGCTGGCGCGGGGCCACCTCGATCCGCGGCGAGTACGAGAACAAGCCCTCCGCGCAGTCCTGGGCCGGCTACCCGGCGGACGCCTATCTGACGTACGGCGGCTTCGACTGGGCTACGGCGACGGTCGGCGGTCTGTGGGACGCGATGCTGTCCGAGGGTCGTCTGTTCACCATCACCACCAACTCCGACAACCACCGCACGGTCTTCGACACCTGGAAGAACGGCGACTGGCTGCCGGGGCAGAACTTCGACAACACGGGCAAGCTGCCCGACCCGGTGAGCACCGACACGCCGCAGCCCGGCAGCGACTTCTGGCCCGGCGAGTTCAGCCGGACCCACGTCGGCGTCACCCGGTACGGCTACCGCGCGGTGATGGCGGGCCTGCGCGCGGGCCGGGTATGGCTGGACCACGGGCACCTGCTCGACGGCCTGGACGTGCGGCTGACGCGGGACTGCGACCACGGCGCCGGTGTCACGCTGGGGGGCCGGCTGCGCGTCCGCAAGGGCGAGCGGATCACCCTGAACGTCACGGTGACGACCGCGTCCCGGGTCAACGCCCAGGGAATCCTCCCCCAGTTGGCGCACGTCGACGTCATCCGGGGCGCGGTGCGCGGCCCGGTCGCCGACCGCGACACCTGGCAGGCGCCGGACACCAAGGTCGTGCAGTCGAAGGAGGTGTCCGGCCGCCGGGGCACCTACACCCTGCGCATCCCGCTCACCGCGGGCGACGAGTCGTTCTACGTGCGGCTGCGCGGCAGCGACGGCAAGCGCAACGGAACGGGCTATCTGGGCGCGGCGATCGACCCGCACGGCCCGGTCCCGCACGAGCCGGGGAACGGCGACCCGTGGGCGGACACGTGGTTCTATTCCAACCCCATCTTCGTGGACGTGGTGGGTTCCTGACGAATCGTCGCCCGTTAGTCACCTTGCGTAGTCGCCGGGGCCCGGCATGCATGCGTGAATCGTGTCCGACCCGCTACTCAGAGTTGGAGTGCGGGTCGGCCGCGATTGCCCGCCGCGCCCCGACGTCGCCGATACCGATACCGATCGGGCGCCTTTGAGGTGCGGGGGTTTTCTCCCGCCCGGATATTCCGCGGACAAATTCCCGGACCGCTGAATTAAGTCGAGCAATTCCGCGGGCGCCCTATACGGGGACCGGCGGATCCCCGACTTCGGGAAAAGCCGTGGGGGCCATTCCGGGTCACCCGCCGGGCCCGCGCCTTCGCGGCGGACCCCATAGATCTATGCAGCGGGCGACCACATACTGCATACATCGAACCGTTTCTCGAGACTGAGCGGGAGTGAGTCCTGTTGCCAGAACTCGTGCTCAGCCGAACGCCCCGGACGGTGGTGGGCGTTCTGGTCGACCGCGTTCGCTCCGCGTCCGGGCGGCACGGATCGTGTCCGTGGTCCAGGAATGCGGGGGCGGTGTCCCTCACGTCCTGGGGTGCCTGGTCCGGCCTGGACGGTCCGATGCCCGCACCCATCGCTCTGGTGGGTGCGGGGCGGTGCCGTCCGACGCCGGATCGGGTGTCCCAGGGCGCGCCTTCCGATCGCCACGGCAGCTGCGTCGTGGCGTGTGGTCTTCCTGTTCGTACTGGTGAGGGGTTTCTGCCAGTGCTGGGCACCCCACCGGGAGGTGTAGGCGGGGTCGACGGCGATGACGGGGATGCCGAGTTCGGCCGCCATGCTCACCAGCCGGGCCCGCAGCCGGGCCACGGGCATGCCGGAGATCAGTTTTTGGTGTCGCCGCCGACCAGACCGTTCACGCGGGCCGCCTCCAGCGGGATCGTCCGGACGGTCGGGGTGGTCCAGGAGGCGGTGAGGTACCAGCGGCCCCGGCCTGTGTCTTCGTGGATGCGGTAGGCGACAGCCCGGTTGGCGGTGATCCGGTCGGCCCACTGCTCGCCCCGGTGCGCGAACGACACCGTCGCGGCCAGGACGTACCGGCCGTGCGGGGCGTTCGCCAGGTGCGCGAGCGGCGCGGGGAGCCTGAGGGAGACCTCACCGTCGGGGGTGACGCGAATGGTCTCGTTGCCGTACCGCTTGCCGGACTCGCCGTCCGCCTGGAGGAAGCGCCGTTCGGCCTGCCATCGCCGACGCCACTCCTGTTCGGTCAGCTGCGCCTGCTCCAGGTGGTGCCGTGTGGTCAGCAGCCGCTTCCCCCCGCGCACCACGTGCACGACCCCGGCCTGCCAGTGGGCCCGCGCCGCCTGGAGCCGGTCTTCGAGGACGTGCAGACGGCGGGACTCGGCATGCCATTCCTTGCGCGAGCGGTAGCCGCCCGGAGCGTGCCTGCTGCCCTTCTCGCCCACGGGCAGGGACAGGTGGTGCGTGATCGTCGCGATCCCCGTCTGAAGCCTGTGGATGCGCGCGAGGTGGCCGCGCCGGGCGAGCACAGCACCCTCTCGTCCTCGCCGGTCAGACCCTTGAGCCGGGTACGGATCGCAACGCCCGCCGGACCGGGCGCCACGAACGGCGCCGCCACCTCCCGCAGTCCACCCACCGTCCCTACCCCCGACCCGGTGCTCTGCGATCGGACGCACAAGCCGTGCCGCGCCGGGGACTTCGAGTCCCTGCACGGCCTGCGCCACCTCCTCGACGACGCCGCGCGGGCCACGGAAGCCGTCCGCCCCGAACTGGAGGCCGTCGTGGGCCGCCTGGACCGCTATCTGGCCACGGAACTTCCGCCGGTGCCGGCCACCGCCCAGGCCGGTGTCACCGAGCACACCGCACAGCTGGAGGCCCGATGAAGCAGGAGCACGCCCGCATCGAGCTGAAGAACGCCGCCGGCACCGCGCAGCAGCACATCCGTACCCTGCGCAGAGCGGCCTGATCAGGCGTAGAACCGCGACAGGCTCTGCAGCACGGCGGCGGGCTTGGTCCCGCCGTCGATCTCGATCGTCCCGTCGACGGCGATCTGCACGCCGCCCGGCACCTCCTCGACCTCCGCCAGCCGGCCGGCCAGCCGGATCCGGGCGCCGGCCTTCACCGGGGCCGGGAAACGCACCTTGTTCAGGCCGTAGTTGACCTTCGTGGTGACGCCCTGGACGTCCAGCAGCTCGGTGAACAGGGGGATGAACAACGACAGAGTGAGGTAGCCGTGGGCGATCGGGGCGCCGAAGGGGCCCGCGGCCGCCCGCTCCGGGTCGACGTGGATCCACTGGTGGTCGCCGGTCGCGTCGGCGAAGGTGTCGATGCGGTCCTGGGTGACCTCGATCCAGTCGCTGGTGCCCAGGTCGCTGCCCGCGAGCTTCTTCAGTTCGTCGAGGCCGTTGACGGTGACGGTCATGTGGGTTTCCTTGGCTAGGAGTCGGGAGAGCCGTAGCGCTTGCGCACCCGGGCCTTGAGGAGCTTTCCGGAGGCGGTGCGCGGGAGTTCGTCCGCGAGCACCACCGACTTGGGGACCTTGTACTTGGCGAGCCGCCCGGCCAGCGAGGCGAGCACCTCGTCGGGGTCGAGGACGGCGCCCTCGCGGGGCACGACCACCGCGCGCGGCACCTCGCCCCACTTGTCGTCCGGTACGCCGATCACCGCGCACTCGACGATGCCGGGGTGGGCGAGGAGCACGTCCTCGATCTCGGCGGGGTAGATGTTCTCGCCCCCAGAGATGATCATGTCCTTGAGGCGGTCGACGACGAAGACGTACCCGTCCTCGTCGACCGTGGCCGCGTCCCCGCTGCGGAACCAGCCGTCCGCGAAGGAGGCCGCCGTCTCCTCCGGCAACCCCCAGTAACCGGGCATGACATGGGGTCCGCGGACCATGATCTCGCCGGGCTCGCCGACGTCGACCGGGGTCAGGTCGGGCCGCACCACCCGTACGTCGGTGAAGAAGTGCGGCACGCCCGCCGAGCCGGCCTTGCTGGTCGCGTGCTCGGCGTCCAGGAAGAGGGCGCCGGGTGCGGCCTCGGTCATGCCGTAGCCCTGCAGAAAGGTCAGCCCCCGTTCCTGGTAGACCGCGATCAGCGGGGTCGGGACCGGGGACCCGCCGCAGGTGAGGATGCGCAGGGAGGACAGGTCGGCGTCCGGCCAGCGGGGGTGGCGGGCCACCTGGTCGAACATCGTGGGGACCCCGAACATGAAGGTGATCCGGTGCTGTTCGATCAGGTCGAAGGTGGCCTCCGGGTCGAAGGCCTCCACCAGGACGCAGGTGCCGCCCTTGAGGAGTACCGGGAGGGTGAGCATGTTGAGGCCCGCCGTGTGGAACAACGGGGCCGAGACCAGGGCGCGTTCGTCGGCGATCAGGTCGGTGTCGACCAGGACGTTGAGCGCGTTCCAGGTCAGGTTTCCGTGCGTGAGCATCGCGCCCTTGGGGCGCCCCGTCGTCCCCGAGGTGTACATGATGATGCAGGTGTCGTCAGGGGCGACCGGTTCGTCGATCGGGTCGTCGACCGCGGCTGCCAGCAACTCCTCGTACTCCGGGCCCACTTCGACGTACGTCCGGACGTCGGTGGTGCCGGGCAGGCCGGCGACCAGGCCGGCGTGCGAGGGGCCGTAGAGGAGGGCCTTGGCGCCGGAGTCGGTGAGCTGGTAGGCGATCTCGGGGCCCACCAGGCGGGTGTTGAGCGGGACGAAGACCGCACCGAGGGTGCCGACCGCGAACAGGGTCTCCAGGTAGGCGGGGTGGTTCGGGCCGAGGTAGGCGATGCGGTCGCCCCGGCGGATGCCCCGGGCGCGCAGGGCGTGGGCCAGGCGGGTGGTGCGTGCGTGCAGTGTGCGGTAGTCGGTCGGCTGCCCGCCGAACACCAGTGCCGTGCGGTGCGGGGTCTTGCGGGCCCGGCGTGCGGGCCATGACCCCAGTCCCTCGTTGCGCATCTACGGCCCCTTACGACTTGGTCAGCCCGAGCAGGCGGGCGGCGTTCTCCTTGAGGATCTTCGGCCGGACCTCGTCCTTGATCGGCAGCTTCTCGAAGTCGGCGAGCCACCGGTCGGGGGTGAGGACGGGGAAGTCGGAGCCGAACAGCACCTTGTCCTTGAGCAGCGTGTTGGCGTACTGCACCAGCTGCGGCGGGAAGTACTTCGGCGACCAGCCGGACAGGTCGATGTGCACGCCCGGCTTGTGGGTGGCGACGGCGAGTGCCTCGTCCTGCCAGGGGAAGGACGGATGCGCCAGGATGATCTTCAGGTGCGGGAAGTCGGCCGCCACGTCGTCCACGTGGAGCGGGTTGCTGTACTTCAGCCGGATCCCGCCGCCGCCCGGGACGCCGGCCCCGATGCCGGTCTGGCCGGTGTGGAAGAGGGCGACGGTGCCGGTCTCCTCGATCACCTCGTAGAGGCCGTAGGCCACCGCGCGGTCGTTCGGGAAGAAGCCCTGGATGCCGGGGTGGAACTTGAAGCCCTTCACCCCGTACTCCTCGACCAGGCGGCGGGCCTGCCTGACCCCGGCCTTCCCCCGGAAGGGGTCGACGGAGGCGAACGGGATCAGCACGTCCGCGTTGGCCGCGGCGGCCTCCGCCACCTCCTCGTTCGGTACCGGCGCGGTGCCGGTCGCGGACTCGGCGTCCACCGTGAAGATCACGGCCGCCATGTTCCGCTCCCGGTAGTGGGCCGCCGTCTCCTCGATCGTCGGCTTCCGCGCGCCCTCGACCTTGAAGTAGGCGGCGGAGGCGGCGTGCAGGTCGTCGTCCAGGGAGGAGTGCCCGCGGGAGGAGACCTCGGCGTGCGTGTGGACGTCGATCGCGGTGAGAGCCTCGATGTCCATCACGCCTCCGGGAGCTTGGGCGCCGGGATTCCGACCGTCTGGAGTTCGGCGCCGACCGAGGTCGGGAAGGCGTCGGCCAGGGTGTCCGGGGTCCAGCCGCCGTCCGCGTAGGCCGCCCTGATCTCCTGCGGGTGCGACCAGAGTGCCACCTTGTCGCCGCCGATGCCGATGGCCTGGCCGGTGATGGAGCGGGCGGCCTCGGAGGCCAGGAAGGGGACGACGGCCGCGCAGTCGTCGGGGGTGCCGAAGCCTTCGCCCTTGCGCAGGAAGTCCGGGAGCGGCTCGCCGTTCTTCATCGCCTCGACGTAAGGAGCGAAGGCCGGGATGGTCTCGGTCATCGCGGTGGCGGCCACCGGGACGATCGCGTTGACCGTGATGCCCGCCCGGCCCAGCTCCATCGACCAGGTACGGGCCATCGCGGCGATGCCGGCCTTGGCGGCGGCGTAGTTGGTCTGGCCGAAGTTGCCGCGCTGGCCGGCCGGGGAGCCGACCAGGATCAGGGTGCCGCCCTCGCCCTGCTCGCGCATCCGGACGGCGGCGGCGCGGGCGCAGGTGAAGGTGCCCTTGAGGTGGGTGGCGATCACCGCGTCGAAGTCGTCGTCGGTCATCTTCCACAGCACCCTGTCGCGCAGGATGCCCGCGTTGGTGACCAGGATGTCGAGGCGGCCGAACTCCTGGACCGCCCTGTTCACGAGCCGCTCCGCGGCCTCGGCGGTGCCGACCGGGACCACCTCGGCGACGGCGGTGCCGCCGGCCTCGGCGATGGATTTCACGGCCTGCTCGGCGACGGTCTCGTCCACGTCGTTGACGACCACTGAGGCGCCGTGGGCGGCGAGGGCGTGGGCATAGGCGAGGCCCAGGCCCCGGCCGCTGCCGGTGACGACGGCGGCTTTGCCGGTGAGATCGATGGTGGGCACGGTCGGTCCCTTCACAGACGACGACGGCGGCCCCGGGGGCCACCTGCGGCTTTCGAGATCGAAGCTAAGAGCAATAATTGTTGTCGTCAATAGTTGTTGCCGACCTATGGGTGCCTCATGCTGGAATCTGTCCGACAGCCCGCCCCGTCGCCGGGGCCCGTACCAGGGAGCCCGCCATCACCCGCCAGCACACCGAGAACCCGACCTCGATCGACGCGGACGAGCCGTGGATGCGCGGGCTGCACGCCGACACGGGCTACCTGCTGTACCGCCTGGGGCTGCGCTCGGGGCAGCTCTTCAACACGTTCCTGCAGGAGTCGGGGCTGCGGCTGCGCCACTACGCGGTGCTGCGTTTCCTCGCCGGCTCGGAAGGCTCGCTCCAGCGGGAGCTGAGCACCCGGCTCGGCTACGACCCGAGCGCGATCGTCGGCCTGGTCGACGACCTGGAGAAACTGGGCTTCGCCGAGCGGCGCCCCTCCCCCGACGACCGCCGCAGCCGGATCGTCGTGCTGACCGAGGCCGGCCGGGCGTTCCTGCGGGACACCGACGAGGCGGGCCAGCGCGTGACGAACGAGCTGCTGGGCCCGCTCGACCCCGCCGAGCGGACCGCGCTCCACGCACTGCTGCTGCGCGTCGCCGACCGGCCATGACCGCCGCCGCCCGGTCCGCGCCCGACCGGCTGCTCGCGGTGCTGGCCGCCTTCGACCACGGGCATCCGGCGCTGAGCCTGTCCGGCATCAGCCGCCGGGCCGGGCTCTCCCTGACCACCGCGCACCGGCTGGTCGGGGCGCTCACCGCATGGGGCGCGCTGGAACGGGACGCGGACGGCCTGTACCACGTGGGCCTGCGGCTCTGGGAGCTGGCCGCGCTGGCACCGCGCGGACTGGCGCTGCGGCAGATCGCGCTGCCCTACCTGGAGGACCTGTACGAAGCGACGCACGAGAACGTCCAGTTGGCGGTGCGGGACGGAACCGAGGTCGTCTACATCGAGTGGCTTTCGGGACGTTCCGCGGTGGGCGTCCACATCCGGGTGGGCGCGCGCTGGCCGCTGCACGCGACAGGGGTGGGGCTCGCCCTGCTCGCACACGAGCCACCTGACTTCCAACAGGAGTACTGCACCGGTCCGTTGGCATCCTTCACGCCGTACACCGTCACGGATCCGGACAGGTTGCGCCGCTCGCTGGCCGAAGTCCGGCGTACGGGTGCCGCGGTGAGCAGCCGTCAGGTCACCGACGACGCGCTGTCGGTGGCGGCTCCGGTGCGCGGGGCGACCGGACAGGTGGTCGCGGCCGTCTCGGTGGTGGTGCCCGAGGCCGACGCCCAGGTACCGGTGCTGGTCCCGGCGGTGCGGCTGGCGGCCCGCGGGATCTCCCGGGCGCTGGGCTGGCAGCCGGACCGGACGGCGGGCCGGGCCGGGTAGCGTGTCCGGGTGACGACGAGTGACGTGTACAGAGACCTGGGCGAGGCCGCCTGGGCGTGGGTGCTGGGGCAGGTACGGGAGGACGAGGGTCCCTGGCTGCCGGAGTCGGTGCCGGAGGAGGACCCCGGGGACCTCGCGCCCGACGGGGACCGGGACTCGCTGTACTCGGGCATCGCGGGCCTGGCCCCGGCACTGGCGGAGATCGCCCGGTACCGGGCGCTGAGCGGGCCGGAACAGACCCTGGCGGCCGGGATCGTGAGCCGCCTGTCGGCCCAGGCACCCCTCGTGACCGAACCCTCCCTCTACATCGGCCTGGCGGGCCACGCCACGGCGCTGCGGCTCCTCGCCCCGGGCGGCGAGGCCGTCGTGCTGAGGCGGCTGGCCGAGCTCGCGACCCCCGAGGGCTGGCGCACCACCACCGCCTTCGTGCCGGATTCCGACGCTCCCCTGACCGACATCATCATGGGCGTCGCGGGCGTGGTCATGACGGCCGTCTGGGCGGGCGGCGAGTACGCGGAGGCGATCGCGAGGACCGGCGGCGAGGCCCTGCTGCAGATGGCGGACCGCACGGAGACGGGCCTGGACTGGGGGATCTCGCCGAGCACGGAGTGGCGCTGCCCGAACTACTCGCACGGCGCCGCCGGGGTGGGCGCCGCACTGGCGGTGGCGGGTGCCGCGCTGCACCGCGAGGACTTCGTCGCGGCCGCCGTGGACGCGGCCCGCCATGTGCTGGCCATGGGCTCGCTCGCGGACGGCGGTTTCGTCGTCCCGCACACCATCCCGCCGTCGAAGCGGGAGGTGGAGCCGGTGACGTACACCTGGTGCCACGGCCCGGCGGGCACCTCGCACCTGTTCGCGGCGCTCGCGCACGCGGGCGTCACCGAGGTGGCGGGGCATGACGTCGAGGAGTTGCGGCAGCGCTGTCTGACCTCGATCCTCACCTCGGGACTGCCGGAGCGGCTGCGCCCCGGTTTCTGGGACAACGACGGCCGCTGCTGCGGGACGGCGGGCGTCGGGGACGTCCTCCTCGACGCGGCGCAGGACCTCGCGGGGACGCCGCGGGCGGACACGCTGACGGGCGCGGCGGTGCGGATGGGTGACGCGCTCGTGGAGCGGGCGGTCCGGGACGGGGCCGGCGCCCGCTGGCGGTTCGTCGAGTACCGCATCGAGTCGCCGCTGCTGCCGCCGGGCACCTCCTGGATGCAGGGCGCGGCGGGCATCGCGGCGTACCTGCTGCGCCTCGCCCGGTACCTCGACACCGGTCCGGACGCCGCGGTCGTGGACCGCCCGGACCAGTGGTGGGCGGTACCGGCACGGGTGCGTGGTGAGCGGCCGCCGCTGGTCAGGTGACCGTCGTCGTCGCCGTGTACGTCACCTCGCCGTCCCCGTGGTGGGCGGTGCCCCGGCAGGTGAGGGTCGTGGCGGTGGAGACCTGGGGGCGGGTGACCCGCCAGCGGACCGTGTGGCGTTCGCCGGGGTCCAGGCGGGGCGTGTTGGCCGTGTCCCGGGTGTGGGCCAGCCAGCCGCTCGGGGTGTCGAGGATGAGCCGGGCGGCGTTCCAGGGGCGCGCGGAGCCGTTGGCGAGCGTGGCGGTGACCGTGAACTCCGCTCCCCTTCCGCTGACTTCGAGGGTCACGCCGAAGGGCTTGCGTGGGTAGACCGGCGCCCACGACTTGTGCATCAGCTTCACCAGCGCGTCCGCCCGGGCGGGCCGGGCGGCGGCGAGGTCGTGCTCCTCGCCGGGGTCCCGGGCGAGGTCGTACAGCTCCACGTCCCACTGGTCGTCCGGGACGCGACGGTTCTGGCCGGGCGCGAAGCGGATCG
This sequence comes from Streptomyces sp. NPDC058457, assembly GCF_042720695.1. Taxonomy (NCBI): domain Bacteria; kingdom Bacillati; phylum Actinomycetota; class Actinomycetes; order Kitasatosporales; family Streptomycetaceae; genus Streptomyces; species Streptomyces sp. NPDC058457. The sequence continues at coordinate 18,432 of NZ_JBHXLU010000094.1, forward strand.
CCTTGAGGTCGCCGTGGCGCAGCGCCTCGGCGAGCCGGTCGCCGCGGCCGTGGTCGGCGGCGTTCTGGCGGGCGGTGACGCCGTTGTGGTTGCGGTAGAAGTAGAGGCTGTCATGGCGGGCGGCCGGGGCGGAACCGCGCAGCAGCGGGGCGATGGAGAGGCCGTCGACGTCGGTAGGGGCGGGTGCGCCCGCGAGGTCGGCGAGGGTGGGCAGCAGGTCGGTGAGCGGGGTGGGCCGGTCGGTGGTGCCGGCCTTGACGTGCCGCGGGGACCAGGCGATGAACGGGACGCGGATGCCGCCCTCGTACAGGTTCCGCTTGAAGCCGCGCAACGGGCCGTTGCCGTCGAAGAGTTCGGGGTCGGTGCCGGCCTCCTCGTGCGGTCCGTTGTCACTGGTGACGAGGACGACGGTGCGGTCGGCCAGGCCGAGTGCGGTGAGTTTGTCGGTGACGTCGCCGACGAGGGTGTCGAAGGTGGTGACCTGGGCCGCGTGCCGCTTGTCGGGCCCGGTCCAGGGGCGGTCGGCGTACGCGCCGACGTGCGGGTCCTTGCTGGGGGCGTGCGGCACGGTCGGGGCCAGGTAGAGCAGGAACGGCTCGTCGCGGTGGGCCTGTAGGAAGCCGAGGGCGCGTTCGGAGATCAGGTCCGGGGCGTAGACCTGCTGGGCTCCGCCCTTGTTGGCCGGGATCTCCTCGCGGGTGCCGTTGTGCCACAGGTACTCGGGGAAGTAGTCGTGGGCGTGGTGGTGGGTGAGGTAGCCGTAGAACTCCTCGAAACCACGGGCGTTGGGGTGGCTCGGCTGGTCCGGGGCGTTGGGTCCGAAGCCCCACTTGCCGATCAGACCGGTGCGGTAGCCGAGCGCACTGAGCGCCTCCGCGAACGTGAAGTCCCGTTCGGTGAGGGCGCCCTGGCCGCCGGGCCCCCAGGGGTTGGTGCGTACGGTCGCATGCCCGCCGTGCAGGCCGGTGAGCAGCGAACAGCGCGAGGGCGCGCACACCGGTGCGGCCGCGTAGGCCTGGGTGAAGCGCAGGCCCTCGGCGGCGAGGGTGTCCAGCCGCGGGGTGTGCATCAGCTGCTGGCCGTAGGAGCCGAGTTCGCCGTAGCCGAGGTCGTCGGCGAGGATCACGACGAAGTTGAGCCGGTCGGAGCGGGGCTGCGCGGTCGGTGCCGCCACGGCGGGTCTGACGGTGGGCCGGGGCTGCCCGGCGGCCGGCTGTGCGCCGCCCCCGTCCTCGCACCCGGTGACCGCCGCGAGCGCGACGGGCGCGGCGGCGGCTCCGGTGAGGAAACGGCGGCGGCTGGGCATACGGATCCCCCGGTGTGACGGCGGCACTTGGTCCTGGACCGATGGTGATCGCAGCCGTCCGTCCAGGACCATGCACACGCTGTGAACGCTCTGTTTCGACTCGTGAGAGGGAATCCCGGGGCCGGAGGTTCCCGCTCCACGACTTCGGAATGATCACAGACGGGTGCGGGCCCCGGTCACCTGGGGGCCGGTCCGGGCGCCCCCGTGCGGGGCACGGGCGTGTCGTCCTCCAGGGGGTGGGCGTAGCGGCGGAAGCCTGAGACGTGTTCGGCCCGGCGCAGGGCGCCCCGGTAGAGGACCATGCCGTGCACGGAGGTGCCGTCGTCGCGCCAGCAGACGAGGGGGACCCGGCGGGCGTCCCCCTCGTCGGTGACGAACAGGGCCACGTGCCCATCGGCCGCCAGCAGGCTCATGCCGTGCCGCCCGGCGGCTCGGCGGCGAACAGCCGGCCGTACCCGGCGATCCCGTGGGCCGCTCCGGCCGCTCCGGCCAGGTGCAGGGCGTGCCAGAACAGGACCTGGTTGGCGGTCAGGAGCGCGAAGTCCAGCTCCTGTTCCAGAGCGTCGACGACGCCCACCGCGCGGATGCCGTTGCCGGCCACGAGGACGGCGTCGGGCCGGTGCCCGGCGACCGTGGTGCGGATCCACTCGGACAGGGCCCCGGGGGTGATCAGCTTCTGGTTGCTGGGCAGCCCGCACGGGCCGTGGTGGACGACCTCGAAGCCCTGTTCGGTGAAGTAGTCGGCGCCGAGCCCGGACAGCCGGTCGTCGAACCACGGCGGGTTGACGAGGGCGATCCGGCGGGCGCCGAGCGCGGTGAAACCGGCCACGGCCGCCGTGGTGGTGCCGGTGAGCGGCAGTCCCCGGGTGAACCGGGCGAGCCGCGCGAACAGGTCCTTCTCGCCGGCCGCTCCGAGGACGTAGGCGGAGCTGGTGAATCCCAGCGCGATCGCGTCGAGCGGGGAGGCGGCCAGCAACTCCACCGCGTTGTCGATGTGCGGCGGCTCCACGAAGGCCCGCACCGGGTCGTGCGGGATCTTCGGGTCCATCTCGCCGCCGGCCCGCATCGCGCCGAAGTGGACGCGCGAGCCGTGCACGAACACGTCCTCGGGCGCGATCGCCTGGAACTCCGACTCCGGGCCGACGTCCGCGTGCGGTACGACCAGGCCGATGCGCGCCCGCGCCTCCCAGCCGTCCTGCCGGGCTCGGATGGTGCTCATCTCCGTGTCTCCTCGTCGTCCGGAGCCGTCGGGGTCGTCGGGCCGCATCAGGCGGACGCCTCGGCGGCCAGCGAGCCGCCGCGGACCGTGCCGGTGCCGTCGGCGTTCAGGAAGCCGGGGTGCCTGCGGCGCATGTTCGCCATCACGAACTCGTAGGGAACGTCGTCGAAGCCGCCGTGGTCGGTCAGGAACTCCATGCTCTGGCGGCCCTGGTCGTCGAAGGGATGATGCAGGCTGTCGGCGGTGCCGTCGAACTCCAGCGGCTTCATTCCGTACAGCCGGCACAGGATCTTGTTGAAGACCGGGGTGGCCTTGACCCACCTGCCGTCCAGATGGACCGAGTTGAGGCCGTGGAAGAAGACGTCCCCGCCGATGTGGGCGCGCAGCCGGTCGGAGGCGAGGTGGTTGCGCACATCGCCGTAGTGGACGCGGGCGGGAATGCCCACGGCCCGGCAGGCCGCCGCGTACAGCGCCGACTTGTGCAGGCAGAAGCCCTTGCGGGTGGCCGCGGTGTGGCTGGCCCGCAGTCCCTGCTCGGACAGGTCCGCCCCGTACACCTCGTAGAAGACGTCGTCACGGACGGCGTGGTAGAGCTCGACGGCCAGCCGGCGCTTGCCCGCGCCGCGGTCGGTGACCGCCTCGTCGACGAGGGACTGGACGGCCTCGCTCTCGTAGTCGAGGAAGTCGGTGGGCGCGGTGAGCCGTCGCAGGTCGTCCGGGGTGAGTGCGTTCATTGGTGGCCCTTTCGTCGGCTTCCGGCTCACAGGCCCAGGAGGGAGGCGATGCGGTTGCGCTGGATCTCGCTGGTGCCGGAGTAGATGGTTCCGCCGACCGCGTTGCGGACGTCCCGCTCGACTCCGGTGGCGGTGAGATAGCCCTGGCCGCCGAAGATCTGGACGGCGTCGAGCGCGGTGCGCTTGTTGGCCTCGCTGACCACGGTCTTGGTGGCGGCGACGTCGATCGCGGCGTCCTGGCCGGACTGCACCTTGGCGCCGGTGTCGGTGAGCCACTTGCGGGCGGTCTCCACCGCGATCTTCATGTCCACGATCTTGTGGGCGACGCCCTGGAAGGCACCGATCGGCTCGCCGAACTGACGGCGGGACTTGGCGTACCTGAGTACGCGTTCCAGCCTGTGCTCCATCTCGCCGAGCGTGAGGGAGAAGGAGAAGAGGATCTCCCGCTTCATCACGTGGTCGAGGATCAGGAAGCCGGCGCCCTCCTGGCCGATGCGCCGGGTGGCGGGCACGCGCAGCCGCTCGAAGGTCACCTCGCTCAGCGGGGAGGTGCGCAGCCCCATCTTGCCGAGCGGCTCGCCGACCCTGAGGCCGGGGGTGTCCCGCTCGACGAGGAAGACGCTCAGGCCGAACGGACCGGGCTTTCCGGTGCGTACGTACAGCAGGAAGAGGTCGGCGATCGGGGCGTTGGTGATGAACATCTTGCCGCCGTCGACGACGTAGTCGTCACCGTCCCTGGTCGCGGTGGTGGAGATGTTCAGGGCGTCGGAGCCGTTGCCCGGCTCGGTGATGGCGTGCGCGGTGACCAGGTCGCCCGTGACGACCGGGGGCAGGAAGCGGTCCTTGAGCTCCGCGGAGCCGAATGCCTGCAGCGGGACGCCGACGCTGACGATCTGCGTGGAGGCGGAGAAGCCGAGGCCGGCGTCGCGGCAGGTGCGCCCGAGGCCCTCGAGGGCGCGCATCGTGTCGGTCAGGGTGCCGCCACGGCCGCCGTACTTCGTCTCGAAGGGTACGGTGAGCAGCCCGGAGCGCTGGATCGTCTTCCACTTCTCCCAGGGGAACTCCGCTCGGGAGTCCCACTCCTCGACGTCGTGGTTGAGCTCGTCCGCCCAGGGGGCGACGAGGGTGTACGGGTCCGGGCCGGTGCCGGTGGTCCGCGGTGCGGACGGTGCGGGTGTCATACGTGTGCTGCCTTCCGGTACGTCGCTGGTCGGGGCCGGGGCCCGCGCCGCGGCCGGCGGGGGCGGGCCCCGGATCGCGGAACTCAGTACTGGGAGAAGCCGTCGGGAGACAGCGTGTGCTTCTCGTCGCCGCGCAGGGCCGGGCTGAACACGGATATGAGTCTCAGGTCCTCGTAGTCGGAGGCCACGAGGTAGTGCGCGTCGTTCTCGTCGAGGGCGTATATGGTGCCCTCGGTGATCTTGTAGCGTTCGCCGGACGCGGTGACGACCTCGCCGGAACCGCCCGTGCAGTAGCAGGCTTCGAGGTGGCGGCGGTACTGCAGGGCGCTCGTGGTGCCCTTGCGGACCAGCGTCTCGCACACGGTGAAGCCCATGCCGTCGGCCTCGGTGAGCAGGCGGTGGCTGGTGCCGTTGCCCCACTCGACGGCGGCGAGCTCGCTGGTGCTGCGGACGATCATTCGTGTCTCCTGGTGTGTGAGGGGTTCGTCCGGAGGATTTTTTTGGAAGCGCTCCGGAGTGCGTTCCGGGTTCTCTCGTTCCGGGTTCTCTGCGGAGATCCGGAGACCGCCTCAGGCGGCGGTCTTCGCCGTGGCCTCGACGAACGCCGAAATGGCGCCGATGCTGCGGAAGTTGTCCGGGGTCAGCGGGATGTCGTCGATCGGGATGGCATAGGTCCGGGAGAGGTACGAGACGATCCGGACCACGCCGAGGCTGTCGACCACGCCGTTGTCGATGAGGTCGAACTCGGCGGTCAGGTCGGCCGTGTCCTCTCCGTCGAGGAACTCGGCGACCACATAGCCGCGAATCTCGTCCGCCAGGGAGGTCATGCGGGATTTCCCTTCTGTCGTGCTGCCTTGATGAGGTTGCGGTCGGGTTTTCCGGTGGACGTGCGCGGCAGCGGGGTGTCGCCCACGTACACGGAGGACGGGATGGCATGGCGGGGCAGGCGCTCGGCGCTGTGCGAGCGCAGCCTCAGCGAGGTGAGCGAGGTGCCGGGCCGCCGGGTCACCTGGGCGTGCAGCCGGTAGCCGGCCTCCGGGTCGGGGATCGCCACCACGGCGGCCTCGGCGACCTCGGGGTGGGCTGCCAGGACGTTCTCGACCTCCTGCACATTGGTCCGCACTCCGCGGACCTTGACCTGGAAGTCGGTGCGCCCCTGCAGCCAGTGCAGGCCGTCGGCGTCCCGGGTGACGAGGTCGCCGGTGCGGTAGAAGACCTCGCCGCCGCCGTCGGGGGCGGGCACGAACACCCTCTCGTTGCGGGAGCGTTGCAGGTAGCCGGAGGTCTGGAACGGTGTGGTCACGAGAAGTTCACCGGTGCCGGGACCGTCGAGGACCCGGCCCTCGCCGTCCAGCAGCAGGGCCCGCACTCCGGGCAGCGGCCGGCCGATGGGGGTCTGCGCACCGGCGACGGCGGGGTCGGCGTCGTGGACGAAGCTGTCGTTGGTCTCGGTGCACCCGAAGACGTTGTGGAAGCGGGCGCCGGGGAAGGCCGTGCCGAGCTGCCGCAGCAGTGCCTCCGGCAGCGCGTCCCCGGTGAAGACGACCGTGCGGACCGTGGGATGCACGGCACCGTCCTGGGTGAGCAGCCGGTGCAGCATCGGCACGCCCTGGACGAAGGTGACCTCGTGCCGGGTGATCAGGTCCTGCAGGTGACGCGCGTCCGCGCTGTACTCCTGCTCGACGAGAACGGCCCGGGCGCCCAGCCGCAGCGCGGTCCACACGTCGAGCAGGGAGAGGTCGAAGTTCAGGGGTGCGTAACTGAGCAGGGTCTCCTGCCCGGTGAGGCGGAACCGGCCGGCCGCCCAGTCGGCGAACCGGTCGAAACCGTCGCCCGGGATGGGCACGATCTTCGGGGTGCCGGTGGAGCCGGAGGTGGTGAGCAGCAGGGGCGCCGCGGCGGGGTCCACGGTGCCGAAGTCCCGGGCGGCCTGTTCGTCCGGCACGACCGGAGCGGTGTCCAGCACACCCTGGGCGTCGACGGTCAGCGTCCGGGAGCAGCGGGCCTGCGCGGCGAGCTCCGCCCGGGCGGCGGGGCCCAGTTCGGGCGAGGGCGCCAGGACCGCACAGCCGGCCCGGAAGGCGCCGATGAGCAGGGCGATCGTCTCGGGCGTCTTGTGCGCGGGCACGCAGAGCGGCTGCCGCCGGTCGAGCCCGAGTCCGTCCAGGGTGCCGGCCAGCTCCTCGGCGAGGCCGACCAGCCGGCGGTAGGTCATCTGCCGCTCGCCCCGGATCAGGGCCACCTGGTCGGGCCGACACCGGGCGTGCGCGGCAAGCGTGTCAAAAAGGCGTGGTGATGGCACAGTTTCCCCCACTTCGTGCACCTGTCCATGCGAAAGCGACATGCCGAGGGGGGTGACGGCGCTCGAGTCGCGCCATGGAACCCGCGGAGCCCGGCAGCCATCAGCTCGGCCGGCTCCACATCACTCCCCCGTGATCGATCCGCGACTAACCGTACATGCGATGCATGCAGAGTCAAGCATGTACATGTGCCCGCAATAAGTGATGCACATCACCGGCCACCAGGCATATGAGAGCGTCAAGTTTGCTTGATGAACTATGTATTTCGGGCCGCTGAAACGCCGAAAGCCGGCCGGGTGGTGGGCTTTCGGCGAGGGGTTCCCCTCCGGGCCCGGCCGGCGGGGGCGACGGCGTCGCTCAGAGGGCGCTGCGCAGCGCCTGGACCGTACCGGCCAGCTCGGGGGCGGCACCGGCGGTGTTCAGTGCGGCGCTGAGGACCTCGGAATAGGTGCCGCGCGCGTCCGTGTAGCGCCGCCTGCCGTCGTCGGTGATGACGGCATAGACACCGCGCTTGTCGTCGGGACACAGGTCCCGGAAGGCGAAGCCTGCCGCGAAGAGCCGCCCCACCAGCCGCGTCACCGAGCTCTGCCCGAGCCCGACCTTGTCGGCGAGTTCCTGCATGCGCAGCTCGCCGTCCTCGGCCTGCACGAGACACTCCAGGGCGCGGAACTCGGAGAGGCCTATGCCGTGCCTGCGCTGCAGGGCCTGGGTGAGCTGCCGCTCCACGTGCGCGTGCAGGGCGAGGACCCTCCCCCACATGGCCTGGTCGGACGAGGCGGCCGACGCATAGGAGATCGTGGTCGTCATGGGCAGCTCCCTATCAGGCGGCGCGTTGACAACAAGATACATGTTCATGCAAGCTTTAGCCCTCCGCTCGATTCTTCCGGCGGATCTTGTACAGACAAAACACATGCACGTACAAACAAGTATCGAGGCTCTCATGCCCAGCACCAACGCTTCCAAGGGCTTAGTCCGCCCGCGGTCCTCCCTGCGCGTCCGGCGCTGTCCGACCACGGTCCGAGTCGAGGAGCGACGATGTCCCCTTCCGAGATCTCAGAGAGCGAGCTGACCGAGTACGCCCGCGAGGCGGTGCGGATCAGCCGCGAGCACGTCGCCGAGGGCGGCATCCCGTTCTCCGGTGTGGTGGTCAACGACGGCCGGATCCTCGGCACCGGCTTCAACCGGGTGCACGAGGACGCCGACCCCACCGCGCATGCGGAGGTGGTCGCGCTGCGCGAGGCCGCCGCGAAGTACGGGCTGCACGCCACCGCCGGCGCCACGCTGATCGCCTCCGGCGAGCCCTGCGCCCTGTGCTACATGGCCTCGCTCTACTTCAGAGTCGGCCACATCGTCCATGTGGCCGACCGCGCGACGGCCGCCCGGTACGGCTTCGACTACTCGGGGTCGTACTCGATCTTCGCCGAGGACCCGACGGCCTGGCAGATCAAGGTCACCTCGCTGCGGATCCCCGAAGCGACGCAGCCGTTCGAAGAGTTCCTCGCCCTCGACCGGAGGCGGATGTGACCGGAACCGAAACCGGCAGGGTCGGCATCAAGGTCTGGTCGGACTACGTCTGTCCGTTCTGCATGCTGGCCGAGGGCCCGCTGCACGAGGCCACCCACGACCTGGACGTCGAGATCGAGTGGATGCCGTTCGAGCTGCGGCCCCACCCGGCCCCGACGCTGCGGCCGGAGGACGAGTACCTGCCCGCGATCTGGGCGCGTTCGGTCTATCCGATGGCCCGCCGGATGAACGTGGACATCACCCTGCCCACCGTCTCGCCGCAGCCCTACACCCGGCTGGCGTTCGAGGGCTACCGGTTCGCGGCCGAGCACGGCAAGGGTGCGGAATACACCCCGCGTGTGCTGCGGGCCTTCTTCCAGGAGAACCGGGACATCGGGCAGCCGGCCGTCCTCACCGCCATCGCGTCCGAACTGGGCCTGGACGAAACCGCTTTCGCCGCGGCGCTCACGGCCGGGACCTACACCGCGGCCCACCAGGAGGCGCTGCGGACCGCCGCGGCGTACCGCGTCTCCGTCGTCCCCACGCTCGTCATCGGCGAACGCCACCGCATCGAGGGGGTCCCCTCCGCGGCCCGGATCCGCAAGGCCGTGCTCGACGCCCAGGCCGAGCAGGCCGTGGCCCGCGGTGCCGCCTGCGGCACCGACGGCTGCTGACGCCTTCACGCACACCGTGGCGGGTGCCCAGCACCCGGCTGCGCGACCACTCCACGCCCGGCGGACCACCGCCCGGCCGTGCCCACCGCCGTGCAGGCGCCACGGTGAACCCGGGGGCGGGCCGGCCCCGCGCCGCCGGCCTCCATCGAACGAAAGGAATGCCCATGCAGTGGCTCTACCTCGCGATCGCGGACGTCTTCGAGATCCTCGTGGCCATCGCGGCCGGCAAGGCCGAAGGCTTCAAGAACCGCAAGTGGACCGCCGTGACCCTGCTCAGCGGTGCGATCGGGACCTACTTCCTCAGCAGGGCCCTGCTGACCTTCAACGTCGGTGTCGGCTACGCCATCTGGACGTCCGTCGCCGGCGTCGGCATCACCCTGCTCGGAGCGGCGCTCTTCGGCCAGCGGCTGGACTGGCGCAAGGCCCTCGGTATCGCCGTCATCATCACCGGCGTCGTCGGCCTGCAGCTCAGCGGTGCCGCCTGAGGATCCCCGCCGCCACCCGACCCATCTTCACGAGAGGACCCACCCCATGTCCGACACCGGCCGCTCCTCGGCCAACTCCTGGCTCATGCTTCTCCTCGCCGGAGGATTCGAAGTCGGCTACGCGCTCTCCGTCGGCGGAAGCCACGGCTTCACCCGCCTGACCTGGTCGCTGGTCGCCGTCGTGTTCTTCCTTCTGACGCTCTGGGCCCTGAGCGTCGCGCTGCGCGCCATCGACGTCGGTATCGGCTATGCCGTCTGGGCCGGCATCGGATCGGCCGGTGCGGCGCTGCTGAGCCCCGTCTTCTTCGACGAGACCCTCACCCCGGTCCAGGCCCTGTGGCTGGGCGTCATCATCACCGGAGTGGTGTGGCTCAAGCTCGCCGACCGGCCGCAGAACACCCAGGAGCCCGCCGACGGCCCCTCGGACACCCGGCCGATCGCCGCCCGGCTGCAGGAGACCCAGGGCGCCGAACGCTGAGGAGCATACGGCCGGAGTCCGCCGGGGCACCGCCCACGGCAACGGTCGGCGCGGGCCGCGTCACTGATCCGGGCCGGACTTCGCCAGGAGGAGTGCACGTGCACTCCTCCGGTGACTCCCGTGCCTCCCGTGTGGAAGTGGGCGTCGCCCGGGCCGTACCCCCTGACCGCTCAGGAGGGCAGCCCCGCACGCAGCCGTCGGTCACGCGGGGCGTGGGTACGGTCGAGGCGGGCGTCGAGCAGCTGCCGTGCCGCCTCGCAACGGCCGTCCGAGACCAGGGCGTACAGGAGGGTCTCCTCCACCACCTCCCGCTGGGCCGCGCTGCCGCCCACCCGGCGCAGCACCGGCAGCAGCGCGTCGAGCCCCTGGGCCGCCTCCTGGAAGCGCTCCTCGACGAGCGCGGCGAACGCCTCGCACAGCGGGGCGACCACCTCGCGCTGCACCTCGTCGGCACCGGCGGCGTGATCGCGCAGGCGGCGCAGCGCGGCCAGATCCCCGGCGGCGGTCAGGGCGACGGCCGCGTGCAGGGCGGTGAACGCGGTCTGCGGCCGCTCCAGTACGTCGCGTTCCACCGCCTCCAGCACCCCCGCGACCGGGAAGTCCCCCCGCCAGCTGTCGCTCACCCGGGCCCGCCACAGCAGCGACCCCGAGTCGACCAGGGCCCGTACCCCGCTCACCACCCGGCCCGGCGCGAGCTGCGCGAACCACCGTCTGCGGACGGCGGCCGGGTCGTCGAGGGCGAGTTCGTGCAGGGCGATGTGCCAGGAGAAGTGCGCCCGGTGCACCGCGCCCCGGCCGCGCCCGGACACCCATCCGTCGAGCCAGTCCCGGCCCGCCTCGTGCGCCCCGGACTCGTAGTGGACGTGCGCCAGGGCGTGCACCGCGTGCCCGGAGGCGGGCTCGGCGGCCAGCGCCCGGTGGGCCAGTTCGCCCGCCTCGTGCAGCCGCCCCTGCTCCTGGCGCAGGAAGGCCAGCAGCGAGGTGTGGAACCAGTGCCCGTCGTACGCGGGCGAGGTCAGGTCGAGCAGCCTGAGGGCGTCGTCGTCCTGCAGGTCGCCCACCCCGGAGAACGCGATGGTCGGCACGGCCGCCGCCAGTGCCAGTGCGTCTCCCCGGTGCTCCCGCAGATGCCGTACGAGCGCCTCGTCGCCGTCGTCACCGGTCACCCGGCGCGTGACCACGTCCACGAAGGACCGCTCGCGTTCGTCGGCGCGTTCGCGGGCACTGCGCTGGGCGTCGGCGAGGGCGCGCGGCACGTCGACGGCGGCGGCGCACTCGTGGCCCAGCAGGGCGAGGGCGGCGTGGCCGAGGGCGAAGCCGGGGTCCAGGGCGACCGCGCGGGCGAAGGCTTCCTCGGCGCCGGAGCGCACCTTGAGAACCCGGTCGAGACCGCCGCGGTAGGCGGCGGCCGCCTCGGCGTGGGTGGACAGGGGCAGCCCGTGGCCGTCCACCGGCCGCCGCGAACCCCGCCGGCGCTCCGGGAGCGGCAGCAGCCGCTGGGCCAGCTCGGCCGCCTGGACGCGGATCTCGGGGATCGCCGTGGTCTCCCAGAGCTCGCCCCGGCGCGGGGCGCCCAGCGTGAACAGCGGCAGCCCGGCCCGGCCTTGGCCGTCGAGGAGCTGTCCGTCGCGGGTGGCCGCACCCATGCCGAGCGGTCCCGGGACGGCCGTACCGGAGGCGAACAGGTCCTGCCACAAGGGGGCGTCGAGGCTGCGGCCGGGTCCGGTGCAGTCGACCACCCAGCCCACGAGCAGCGTCTGGCCGCCGGACAACTCGACTGCAAGGGGGCCCTGTTCGGTGTGCGTGGCGCGGACCACCGTGCCGGTGTGGACGTGCAGGCGCCGCGCGGTGCGGGCGCGGGAGACGTGTTCGGCGGTGGCGGGGGCCATGCGGTGGCGGTGCGTGTTCCACAGGGCTCCCTCGCGGGCCAGGAACTCCTCGCGCTCCTCGGGGGTGAGGCTGCGCCAGAGCCGGGCGGTGTGCGGGCGCAGGCTGTCCAGGCCGGGCCGCCAGTCGCCGTGGGTGCGCACGGAGCGGCTCACATGCCGGTAGACCGCGCGGCGCAGCCGGCCCAGTGAGGTGTCGTCGAGGCCGTCCGGGGCGGGCATCGCGCCGGCCGGGCCGAGGGCGTGCGGCTGGGGCAGCAGTCCACTGCGGGAGAGGGCGTGCACGGTACGGCCGGGGCGGTCGAGGGTGAGGGCCAGGTCGACGGCGGTCAGGCCGGTGCCGACCAGGAGGACGTCCTCGGGGCTGTCCCGTGCGGGGTCCAGGGCGCCCGGCGCCCACGGGGTGGCGATGAACCGGGGCGAGGTGCGCAGGGCGGGCGGGACCCAGCCGGCGCTCGCCCCGGCGGGTCCGGTGGCCAGGACCGCGCTGTCCACCGCCAGGGGTCCCCCGTCGGCGAGGTGGAGTTCCACCCGGCCCGCGGGGGTGCCGGTACAGCTCTCGGCGAGCGTGCGCAGCCGCCGTACGGCGACCGTGCCGTGGGCGCGGACGAGGGCCTGGCCGAGGGTGTCGGCGAGGTAGGCGCCGTAGCGGTAGCGGGTGGCGAAGTCGGCGCCGGTGACGGCGGGTTCGCCGTGCCGGCAGAGCCAGCGGACGAAGTGCCCGGGGTCGTCCGGGTAGGCGCTCATGTTGCCGGCGGGCACGTTGAGCCGGTGCCGGGGGTCGCGGGTGGCGTAGGCGGTGCCCCGGCCCGCCTCCGGGGCGGGGTCGATCAGGACGAGGTCGAGCGGAGTCCGGCGGCGGTGCGCCGTCTCGCAGAGCTGGACGGCGGTGAGGGCACCCGCCGCGCCTGCTCCCACGATGGCCACGTTGTGCCGCTTGCGGACGTCGGTCACGGAATACCTCCGGCGGGGTCGGCTTACTGCTTCTTCACTATTCCGATCGGGTAGGTGGGGAAGCCAGGCCGGGAAAGTGATCTCACCGGAAACTCAGGCCGCCGGTCGGGCGTTCATACTCTGTTCACGATCGGCGGACGGGACAACCCGGGTTCCGGCCGACTCGCCCCGGTCCGCCGGGGATTGACCGCGGCTGCGCAGCGTGACCTCCTCGCTCCTCATCGGAATCTCAGCGAGCACCCCCGCGATTCAAAGGAACCACCCATACAACCGGCGCAGGATGCCCTGACACAGGTGTACAAGTCAGGAAGGCGTGTCGTGGGCGTCCAGCACATATCGAACGGGTCCGGACGGCAGTCGGGGAAGTGGTCCCGGCGCGGGATCCTCGCCGCTCTGGGCGCGGTGCCCGCGGGGGCCGCGCTGGCCGGATGCAGTTCCTCCACGGACGCCTCGGCCGCCACCGACGGCAAGGGCGCCACGGCCTCCGCGAAGTCCGCGACCAAGAAGGCGACGATCACGGTCAGTCCCGTCTCCGGCACCAAGAAGGCCGACTTCACCACCCCGGTCGAGGTCACGGTGACCGACGGCACGCTGGCCTCCGTGACCGTCGCGGGCAACGACGGGGCGACGCTGTCGGGCACCTTCAACGACGCGAAGACGAAGTGGACGTCGGCGAAGAACCCGTTCTCCGGCACGAAGTACACGGTGACGGCGAAGGCGCAGGGCGCGACCGACGAGACGGTGGCCACCTTCACCACGAAGTCCCCCGGCGAGACGTTCATCGGCTACTTCACGCCCGAGGCGGACTCCACGTCCGGCGTCGGCATGCCGGTGTCGATCAACTTCACGCACGCGGTCAAGGACCGGGCGGCGGTCCAGAAGGCGATCACCGTGACCGCCGAGCCGGAGGTCGAGGTCGTCGGGCACTGGTTCAGCGACACCCGCCTCGACTTCCGCCCGGAGACGTACTGGGCGAAGGGCACCAAGATCACGCTGAGCCTGAAGCTGAAGGACGTCGAGGGCTCGGACGGCATCTACGGCGTGCAGTCCAAGGACGTCACCTTCCACATCGGCCGCGAGCAGATCAGCACCGTCGACCTGTCGACCAAGGAGATGACCGTGAAGCGGGACGGCGCCACGTACGCCACCTACCCGGTCTCCGGCGGCAACTCCCAGCACACCACCTGGTCCGGGATCATGGTGATCAGCGAGCGGTTCAAGCAGACCCGGATGGAGTCCTCCACGGTCGGCCTCGGCGACGAGTACGACATCTCCGACGTCCCGCACGCCCAGCGCCTGACCACCTCCGGCACCTTCGTGCACGGCAACTACTGGGCGTCCACCTCGGTCTTCGGCCAGGAGAACACCAGCCACGGCTGTGTCGGCCTGCACGACGCCAAGGGCGCGAGCGACTCCTCGGTGGCGGGCTACAAGTTCTACGAGAGCTCCATCCTCGGTGACGTGGTGATCGTCAAGAACTCCGGCGAGAAGACCGTCGAGGCCTCCAACGGCCTCAACGGCTGGAACCTGTCCTGGGCGGACTGGAAGGCCGGCAGCGCGGTCTAGGGCCGGTCCGGAACGGGCCCCTCGGCGCGGGTCCGCAGGCCATGGAGGAGGAGATCGACACCGTCGTGGCCCGCGGCTGGGTCACCGAGGACGCCGAGGGGTGCCTGGCCCTCACCGCCGAGGGCCGGGCGTTCTTCGGGAAGGCCGCGGCCGTCCAGGACGAACTGCGGGCGGAGCGGCACGCCGGCGTCTCCGACCAGGAGTACCTCACCACTGTCAAGGTGCTGCAGCGGTTCATCCACAACACGGGCGGACGGGCGTGGCACCACTGAGGGCGGCTTCACCGACTTCACCGGCTCACCGGGTTCACCGACTCACCCGACTTCACCGGCTCACCGAGTTCACCGCCTGAACTCCGTTGAGAAACAAGGTGATTCTTTGTTTTAACTCTTGACGGCCGCAGCCACGGAGAGCACATTGGGCCCACTTTGAGAGCGCTCTCAGCCAGTCCTGGCGCCCTCGGAGGCTCACCCGCGCACCCCACCTCCGTACCCGAGAGGCACCCCCATGAGTGAAACCTCCGGTATACCCCCTGCGGATCACAGACGGCGGCGCTCGTTCCGCCGTGCCCTCCTCGCCGCGCTCGCCACCATGGGCCTGGCGGTCGCGGCCGCCACCACCGCCACCCTCCCCGCCAACGCATCCGCCCCCAGCGTGCCGTCCGGCTGGAGCCAGGTCTTCCTCGACGACTTCAACGGCACCGCCGGCACCGGCGTCAACACCTCCAACTGGCAGTACGACACCGGGACCTCGTACCCCGGAGGCGCCGCCAACTGGGGTACCGGCGAGGTCGAGACGATGACCTCGAGCACCACCAACGTCGCCCTGGACGGCAGCGGCAACCTGAAGATCACGCCGGTGCGGGACTCGGCCGGCAACTGGACGTCGGGCCGCATCGAGACCACCCGTACCGACTTCCAGCCCCCGGCCGGCGGCAAGCTGCGCGTCGAGGCCCGCGTCCAGATGCCGAACGTCACCGGCACCGCCGCCTACGGCTACTGGCCCGCGTTCTGGATGCTGGGCGCGCCCTACCGGGGCAACTACCAGAACTGGCCGAGCGTCGGCGAGCTGGACATCATGGAGAACGTGCAGGGCCTGAACAAGGTCTGGGCGACCATGCACTGCGGCACCAACCCGGGCGGCCCCTGCAACGAGACGACGGGCCTGGGCAATTCGACCGCCTGCCCCAACACCACCTGCCAGTCCGGCTTCCACACCTACACGATGGAGTGGGACCGCTCGGTGAGCCCCGAGGCGATCCGCTTCTACGTCGACGGCGTCAACTACCAGACGGTGACGTCCAGTCAGGTCGACGCCACCACCTGGGCCAACGCCACCAACCACGGTTTCTTCGTCATCCTGAACGTGGCGATGGGCGGCGGTTTCCCGGACGCCTTCGGCGGCGGTCCGACCAGCGCCACCGAGTCCGGCCACCCGATGGTCGTCGACTACGTCCAGGTCCTGCAGGCAAGTGGGAGCGGTACCACCACCCCGCCGACCGGCAGCCGGGACGCGTACAGCGCCATCCAGGCGGAGTCGTACGACAGTCAGTCCGGCGTGACCGCCGAGACCACCACCGACACCGGCGGCGGCCAGGACATCGGGTACGTCGCCAACGGCGACTGGGCGCTCTACAAGGGTGTCAACTTCGGCTCCACGGCGGCCACCCAGTTCTACGCGAGGGTGGCGAGCGGCGCCGCGTCCGGGGTGAGCGGCCAGGTCCAGGTCCGGCTCGACAGCCCCTCCAACTCCCCCATCGGCAGCTTCTCGGTCGCCAACACCGGCGGCTGGCAGACCTGGACCACGGTCCCTGCCAACATCAGCTCGGTGACGGGCACCCACGACGTCTATCTGACCTTCAGCAGCGGCCAGTCGGCGGACTTCGTGAACGTGAACTGGTTCGACTTCGGTCACTGACACAGGAGTCGGGGACGCCCCGCGAGGGTCATCTCGCGGGGCATCCCCGTGTCGGCAGGAGGCTCGTCCGGCCCTCAGCACCCCACGCCGCAGCGCCGTGCGATGGCCTTCAGGCGCTCCAGTTCGCGTTGTGCCGCGGTCACATGAGCGAGGTCGAGGGCCATCCAAGCGCGGGCGGTGACGTAGACGATGTCCTCGCGGGTGGCCGCCTCGAGGTCGCCGGCGTCCTGGAGACGGTAGCCGGTGACCGCCAGGGAGACCTCGATGTGATCGAGCCGATCCCGCAGATACAGGGGGAGCGAGGGTGCCGCGTCCTTGACATAGTCGCGCGCCTGCCGGTCGGCCTCGCAGGGTCGGGGTGGCCTCGGAGCCCAGGGAAGGCCGGCTTCCCGGGCCGTGTCGTCCATGTCCACCAGCCGGGCGCGGGCGACGGCCCTGTCGCCTTCGGCGGCGTGTGTGCGGGCGTCGCCCAACAGGGAGCGCAGTTCGGCTCGGACCTCGGGATCCTCACCCGTCCGGGCATCGAGATAGCCGGACCACACGTCGAACGCCTTGCTCAACTCGGCGTCCAGCAGGGCCTCGTACACATCGGGCACTCTGCCGACTCTCCCTTCCGGCCGTCCCGCACGGACGGCAGCGGTTCACGATAGAAGGGGCGTCGCACTCACCGCTCGCGAATTTCCGGCTCGCCTCAGCGCAGCTCCGCCCGGAACGTCACCGGTGTCTGTCCCGTGTGCAGTTGGAAGAACTTGGAGAAGTTCGCCGCGTCGGGGAAGCCGACCGCAGCGCCCACTCGGCCGATCGGCAGTTCGGTGTGGGCGAGGAGGCGCTTGGCCTCCAGTACCACCCGCTTGTCGATGAAGCCCTTCGGCGTCTCCCCTGTCGCGGCGCGGACCGCGCGGACCAGGGTGCGGCGGGAGTAGCCGAGGGCGTCGGCGTAGGCACTGACGCTGTGGTTGGTGGCGAAGTCCTTCTCCACCGCGTCCCTGAAGAGGGTGAAGGTCGTATCGGCCTGGCGGCGGGCCGCCTCCGCCGAACTGGCCGCCAGGTGGGCGAGGCGGAGGAGGAACGCCGTGAGGGAGTGCCGTAGCACGGACGTGTGCAGGCTCAGGGGGAGGGTTGCCGTGTCCGCGTACTCGCGTTGCAGGTTGGCGAGCGACGCCCGGAGCGCGGTGAGCTGCGGTGGGTCGGGGCGGAGCAGGGGCGGCAGGTCGTAGCGGTAGAGGCCGGTCGCCTCGACGGTGGCCCGCGGCAGGAAGCCGGGCTGCATGGTCAGGACGCTGCCGCGGTACTCGCAGGTCCGCGAGAAGCGGTGCACCTGGCCGGGGCGGATCCAGAGCAGGTCGCCGGCGCGGGCCTCGTACTCGGCGAAGTCGATCATGTGGCGGACCGGGCCCTCGGTGAAGAGCATGACCACGTGGAAGTCGATGCGGTGGACGCGCTCCAGCGGGGCGTCGGCGTGCCACAGGCGTTCCGTTCCCATCGTGCCGACCTGGATGCCGACACCGCCGACGCTCAGATCCACCGGGAAGGGGAAGGTTCTGATTCCGTCACCGTCGCCTGCCCCGTTGGGCGTTCTGTCCGCCATGTCCTTCTCGTGCCATCCCTGTCGAAGATCCGTGTCCCACTTTCACCACAGACTGACACACTCCGACCTTCCCTCTCAAAAGT
The DNA here is from genome assembly GCF_042720695.1 of Streptomyces sp. NPDC058457. Lineage (NCBI taxonomy): Bacteria > Bacillati > Actinomycetota > Actinomycetes > Kitasatosporales > Streptomycetaceae > Streptomyces > Streptomyces sp. NPDC058457. The sequence goes on from NZ_JBHXLU010000094.1 coordinate 36,306, forward strand.
CAGACTTTTACTTTTGAACGCGTCAGGCCAGCCAGAACGCTTCGAACGAGGACTTCTTGAAGATGAGCACGGAGATGAGCACGCAGACATCGGACGGCTTCGGCGACAGCTTCGAGTGGACCGACCTCGACCGGCGTGCCGTGGACACCGCGCGCCTCCTCGCGGCCGACGCCGTACAGCAGGTCGGCAACGGGCACCCCGGCACCGCGATGAGCCTGGCCCCGGCCGCGTACACGATCTTTCAGAAGGTGATGCGTCACGACCCGGCCGATCCCGAGTGGACCGGCCGTGATCGTTTCGTCCTCTCCCCCGGGCACACCTCGCTCACCCTCTACACCCAGCTGTTCCTCGCCGGGTACGAGCTGGAGCTGGACGACCTCAAGGCCTTCCGGACGCACGGGTCGAAGACGCCGGGGCACCCGGAGTACGGGCACACGGCCGGCGTGGAGACCACCACCGGTCCGCTGGGCCAGGGCGTCGCCAACGCCGTCGGCATGGCCATGGCCGCCCGCTACGAGCGCGGCCTCTTCGACCCCGAGGCCCCCGAGGGCACCTCCCCCTTCGACCACACCATCTGGGCGATCGTCTCCGACGGCGACCTGGAGGAGGGCGTCTCCGCCGAGGCCTCCTCCCTGGCCGGCCACCAGAAGCTCGGCAACCTGGTCTTCGTCTACGACGACAACCACATCTCCATCGAGGGCGACACCGCGACCGCGTTCTCCGAGGACGTCCTGAAGCGGTACGAGGCCTACGGCTGGCACACCCAGCGCATCGATCCGACCACAGAGGGTGACGTCGACGTTCACGCCTTGTACGCGGCCCTGCAGGCGGCCCGGGAAGAGACCGGGCGGCCGTCCATCATCGCGATGCGCACGATCATCGCCTGGCCCGCCCCGAACGCGCGGAACACCGAGGCCTCCCACGGCTCCGCGCTCGGCGCCGACGAGGTCGCCGCCACCAAGCGCCTCCTCGGCTTCGACCCGGAGCGGACCTTCCAGGTCGACGCCGACGTCCTGGCCCACACCCACCGGGCCCTCGACCGGGGCGCCGAGGCCCATGCGGCCTGGGACAAGCGCATCGCCGAGTGGCGCACCGGGAACGAGGCGCACGCCCGCCTCTTCGACCGGGTCGTCGCCGGCCAGCTCCCCGACGGCTGGGAGGACGCGCTGCCCGTCTTCGAGGAGGGCAAGGCCGTCGCCACCCGCGCCGCCTCCGGCAAGGTCCTCCAGGCGCTCGGCCCGGTGCTGCCCGAACTGTGGGGCGGTTCGGCCGACCTCGCGGGCTCGAACAACACCACCATCGACAAGACGTCCTCCTTCCTGCCGAAGGGCAACCCGCTGCCCGAGGCGAACCCGTACGGCCGTACCGTCCACTTCGGCATCCGCGAGTTCTCGATGGCCGCCGAGATGAACGGCATCGCCCTGCACGGCAACACCCGCATCTACGGCGGCACCTTCCTGGTGTTCTCCGACTACATGCGCAACGCCGTCCGCATGTCGGCGCTGATGCAGCTCCCTGTGACGTACGTCTGGACGCACGACTCCATCGGGCTCGGCGAGGACGGCCCGACCCACCAGCCGGTCGAGCACCTGGCCGCGCTGCGCGCCATCCCGGGCCTGAACGTCGTCCGCCCGGCCGACGCCAACGAGACCGCGGCGGCCTGGGCCGAGATCCTGAAGAGGCACGCCACGCACCCCGCCCCGCACGGGCTCGCGCTGACCCGCCAGGGCGTGCCGACGTACGCGCCGAACCCGGACGCGGCCAAGGGCGGCTACGTGCTGCGCGAGTCGTCGACCGAGACCCCGGAGGTAGTCCTGATCGCCACCGGTTCCGAGGTGCACCTCGCCGTCGAGGCACGCGACCTTCTCGAGGCCGAGGGGATCGGCACCCGGGTGGTGTCGATGCCGTCCGTGGAGTGGTTCGAGGAGCAGCCCCGCGAGTACCGCGAGAGCGTCCTGCCGCCGGCCGTGAAGGCGCGGGTCGCCGTCGAGGCCGGGATCGGCCTGACCTGGTACCGCTTCGTCGGCGGCGCCGGACGGATCGTCTCCCTGGAGCACTTCGGTGCCTCCGCCGACGCGAAGACCCTGTTCGCCGAGTTCGGCTTCACCCCCGAGAACGTGGCCGCGCGGGCCCACGAGTCCCTCGCCGCCGCCCGTACCGCCTGATCCACCAGCCAGAAACAGTTCAGAAGAGGAAGATGATCACTGTGACCGAAGCAACCGCCACCGCGGGAGCACTCAAGCGCCTCTCCGACGAGGGCGTCTCGATCTGGCTGGACGACCTGTCGCGCAAGCGGATCAGCACCGGCAACCTCGCCGAGCTGGTCGCCACCAGGAACGTCGTCGGCGTCACCACCAACCCCTCGATCTTCCAGGCCGCCATCGGCTCCGGCGAGGGGTACGAGGAGCAGCTCGCCGACCTGGCGGTGCGGGGTGTCACGGTCGACGAGGCCGTGCGGATGATGACCACGCGGGATGTGCGGGCCGCGGCCGATATTCTGCATTCTGTATACGATGTGTCACATGGCACGGACGGCCGGGTGTCCATCGAGGTCGACCCCCGCCTCGCCCACGACACCGCCGCCACCGTCGCCGAGGCCAGGCAGCTCGCCTGGCTGGTCGACCGTCCCAACGTGATGATCAAGATCCCGGCGACCAAGGCCGGTCTCCCGGCGATCACCGCGGTCGTCGCCGAGGGCATCAGCGTCAACGTCACGCTGATCTTCTCCCTGGAGCGCTACCTCGAGGTCATGGCCGCCTACCTGGCCGGCCTGGAGCAGGCCGCCGCCAAGGGCCTGGACCTCTCCACGATCCACTCCGTGGCCTCCTTCTTCGTCTCCCGTGTCGACAGCGAGATCGACAAGCGGCTGACCGTCATCGGCACCGACGAGGCGCTCGCGCTCAAGGGCAGGGCGGCGCTGGCGAACGCGCGGCTGGCCTACGAGGCGTACGAGCAGGTCTTCGCCGGCGACCGCTGGGCCGCGCTGGCCGGCGCGAAGGCCAACAAGCAGCGCCCGCTGTGGGCCTCCACCGGCGTGAAGGACCCGGCGTACAAGGACACCCTCTACGTCGACGAGCTGGTCGCACCGGGCACCGTCAACACCATGCCGGAGGCGACGCTGAACGCGACCGCCGACCACGGTGACATCCACGGCGACACGGTGACCGGCGGCTACGCGCAGGCCCGCGCGGATCTGGAAGCGGTGGAGCGCCTCGGCATCTCCTACGACGAGGTCGTGGGCAAGCTGGAGGACGAGGGCGTCGCCAAGTTCGAGGCGGCCTGGCAGGACCTGCTGGACGCCGTCACGAAGTCCCTGGACAGCAAGGGAGTTGAGGTGTGATGAGCGAGACCGCCAAGGAGGTGCGGGTGCCGGTGGTGCCCGCCGCCGACTGGGACAACCCGCTGCGGGACGCGCGCGACCGGCGGCTGCCGCGGGTCGCCGGCCCGTCGGGCCTGGTCATCTTCGGGGTGACCGGTGACCTGTCGCGCAAGAAGCTGATGCCGGCGATCTACGACCTGGCCAACCGCGGGCTGCTGCCGCCGGGCTTCTCGCTCGTCGGCTTCGCCCGCCGGGACTGGGCGGACCAGGACTTCGCGCAGGTCGTCCACGACGCGGTGCGCGAGCATGCCCGGACCCCGTTCCAGGAGGAGGTCTGGCAGCAGCTCGCCGAGGGCATGCGGTTCATCCCCGGCGACTTCGACGACGACACGGCGTTCAAGCAGCTCAAGTCGGCCGTGGACGAGCTGGACTCCTCCCGGGGCACCGGCGGCAACTTCGCGTTCTACCTCTCCGTGCCGCCGAAGTTCTTCCCGAAGGTCGTCCAGCAGCTGAAGAAGGTCGGCCTGGCGACCCCGCCGGAAGGCTCCTGGCGCCGGGCGGTCATCGAGAAGCCGTTCGGCCACGACCTGGCCTCCGCGCAGGACCTGAACGCGGTCGTGCACGACGTGTTCGATCCGGACCAGGTGTTCCGCATCGACCACTACCTGGGCAAGGAGACCGTCCAGAACATCCTGGCGCTGCGCTTCGCCAACCAGATGTACGAGCCGATCTGGAACCGCTCCTACGTCGACCACGTGCAGATCACCATGGCCGAGGACATCGGCATCGGCGGCCGGGCGGGGTACTACGACGGCATCGGCTCGGCCCGTGACGTCATCCAGAACCACCTGCTGCAGCTGATGGCCCTGACGGCGATGGAGGAGCCGATCGCGTTCGACGCGGACGCGCTGCTCACCGAGAAGCTGAAGGTCCTGAAGTCGGTGCGGCTGCCGGAGGACCTGGGCAGGCACACCGTGCGCGGGCAGTACGCCGAGGGCTGGCAGGGCGGCGAGAAGGTGATCGGCTACCTCCAGGAGGACGGCATCGATCCCAAGTCGAAGACCGACACCTACGCGGCCGTCAAGCTCGGCATCGACAACCGCCGCTGGGCGGGCGTCCCCTTCTACCTGCGCACCGGCAAGCGGCTGGGCCGCCGGGTCACCGAGATCGCGGTGGTCTTCAAGCGGGCCCCGCACTCCCCCTTCGACTCCACGGCCACCGAGGAACTCGGCGCCAACGCGATCGTCATCCGCGTCCAGCCCGACGAGGGCATGACCGTCCGGTTCGGCTCCAAGGTGCCGGGCACGTCGATGGAGATCCGGGACGTGACGATGGACTTCGCGTACGGCGAGTCGTTCACGGAGTCCAGCCCGGAGGCGTACGAGCGGCTCATCCTGGATGTGCTGCTCGGCGACGCCAATTTGTTCCCTCGTCACCAGGAAGTGGAAGAGTCCTGGAAGATCCTCGACCCGATCGAGACGTACTGGGCAAAGCATGGTAAGCCCGCACAGTACGAGTCGGGCAGCTGGGGACCGCAGGAAGCCGACGAGATGCTCGCACGAGACGGACGGAGCTGGCGCAGGCCATGAAGATCGACCTGACCGACACCACGGCAAGCAAGATCAACAAGGCGCTGGTGCAGGGTCGCCGCGCCATCGGAACCCCTGCCGTGGGCATGGTCCTGACGATGGTGATCGTCACGGACGAGGAGAACGCCTACGACTCGATCAAGGCGGCCGAGGAGGCCTCGCACGAGCACCCCTCGCGCACCCTGGTCGTCATCAAGCGGCACGCCCGCACCCTGCGCGACCGCACCACGTCCCGGCTGGACGCCGAGGTCCGGGTCGGCTCCGAGGCCGGCACCGGCGAGACGGTCGTGCTGCGGACGTACGGCGAGGTCTCCGACCACGCCGACTCGGTGGTGCTGCCGCTGCTGCTGCCGGACGCCCCGGTGGTCGTGTGGTGGCCGGTGGAGGCCCCGGACACCCCGTCCAAGGACCCGCTGGGCGCGCTCGCGCAGCGCCGGATCACCGACCTGTACGCGGTCGAGCGGCCGATGCAGGTGCTGGAGACCCGCGCCCGCAACTACGCGCCCGGTGACACCGACCTCGCCTGGACCCGGCTCACCCTGTGGCGGTCCATGCTGGCCGCCGCCCTCGACCAGGCCCGGGCCGACGTGACCTCGGCGGCCGTGGAGGCCGAGGCGGACAACCCCAGCGCCGAACTCCTCGCCCGCTGGCTGGAGGCGCGGCTGAAGGTCAAGGTGGACCGCGTGGTCTCCCCCGGCCCGGTCGTCACGAAGGTACGGCTCGGCACCGCCACCGGCGAGATCGTCATCGACCGCCCCGAGGGCCCGCTGGCCAGCCTGACCCTGCCGGGCCAGCCGCCGCGCACCCTCGCCCTGAAGGTCCGCCCCACCTCCGAACTCATCGCCGAGGAACTGCGCCGCCTCGACGCCGACGAGATGTACGCCATCGCCCTGCGCGGCGAGGGCACCAAGGAGACCGTCTCCCATGCCTGACACCCCCGAGCTCACCCGGCGGCCCGAGTGGGCCGCCCTGGAGGACCACCGGGCCGAAGGACAGCCCGTCCTGCGTGAGCTGTTCGCGGCCGACCCGGCGCGCGCCGAGCGGTATGTCGTACGGGTCGGCGACCTGCACATCGACTACAGCAAGCACCTGATCACGGACGAGACCCTCGCCCTGCTCCAGGAACTGGCAACCGCCACCGACGTGTTCGGGTTGCGGGACGCGATGTTCCGCGGCGAGAAGATCAACATCACCGAGCGGCGGGCCGTCCTGCACACCGCCTTGCGCGCCCCGCGCGACGCGGTGGTCGAGGTGGACGGGGTCGATGTCGTCCCGGCCGTGCACGCCGTCCTCGACAAGATGGGCGGTTTCGCCGAGCGCGTCCGCTCCGGCGAGTGGACCGGCCACACCGGCAAGCGCATCCGGAACGTGGTCAACATCGGCATCGGCGGCTCGGACCTCGGCCCCGCGATGGCCTACGAGGCGCTGCGCGCCTTCACGGCACGGGATTTGACGTTCCGTTTCGTGTCCAACGTGGACGGCGCCGACCTGCACGAGGCGACCCGCGACCTGGACCCGGCGGAGACGCTGTTCATCGTCGCGTCGAAGACGTTCACCACGATCGAGACGATCACCAACGCGACCTCGGCGCGGACCTGGCTCCTCGACGGGCTGGGTGGCGACGAGAAGGCGGTGGCGAAGCACTTCGTGGCCCTTTCGACCAACGCCGGCAAGGTGACGGAGTTCGGCATCGACCCGGACAACATGTTCGAGTTCTGGGACTGGGTCGGCGGCCGCTACTCCTACGACTCGGCCATCGGCCTCTCGCTGATGATCGCCATCGGCCCGGACCGGTTCCGCGAGATGCTCGACGGCTTCCACCTGGTCGACGAGCACTTCCGCACGGCTCCCGCCGAGGCCAACGCGCCTCTGCTCCTTGGCCTGCTGGGCGTCTGGTACGGCAACTTCTTCGACGCCCAGTCGCACGCGGTGCTGCCGTACTCGCACTACCTGTCCAAGTTCACCGCCTACCTCCAGCAGCTGGACATGGAGTCCAACGGCAAGTCGGTGGACCGGGACGGCCGTCCGGTGCAGTGGCAGACCGGCCCCGTGGTGTGGGGCACGCCGGGCACCAACGGCCAGCACGCGTACTACCAGTTGATCCACCAGGGCACCAAGCTGATCCCGGCGGACTTCATCGGCTTCGCCGAACCGGTCGCCGAGCTGAGCGGTGAACTCAAGGCGCAGCACGACCTGCTGATGGCGAACTTCTTCGCCCAGACCCAGGCGCTGGCCTTCGGCAAGACGGCGGCGGAGGTCCGTGCGGAGGGCGTGGCCGAGGAGCAGGTGGCGCACCGCACCTTCAGGGGCAACCACCCCACCACCACGATCCTGGCCCGCGAGCTGACCCCGTCGGTCCTCGGCCAGCTCGTGGCCCTCTACGAGCACAAGGTCTTCGTGCAGGGCGCGATCTGGAACATCGACTCCTTCGACCAGTGGGGCGTGGAGCTGGGCAAGGTCCTCGCCAAGCGCATCGAGCCCGCCCTCACCGAAGGCGCCGACGTCCCCGGCCTCGACCCGTCCACCACCGCCCTCGTCTCGACGTACCGCACGCTTAGGAAGTGAACTGACATGCAGCTCGGACTGATCGGTCTCGGCAAGATGGGCGGCAACATGCGCGAGCGGATCCGCCGCGCGGGCCACACCGTCATCGGATACGACCGCAACCCCGACGTCTCCGACGTCAAGTCCCTGGAAGAACTGGTCGAGAAGCTCGACGCGCCGCGCGTGGTGTGGGTGATGGTCCCGGCGGGACACGCCACCCAGTCCGTCGTCGACGAGCTCAAGGACCTGCTGTCCGAGGGCGACACGGTGGTCGACGGCGGCAACTCCCGCTGGACGGACGACGAGAAGCACGCCGCCGAACTCGGTATCAAGGGGATCGGTTTCGTCGACGCCGGTGTCTCCGGCGGTGTGTGGGGCCTGCAGAACGGCTACGCCCTGATGGTCGGCGGCGACAAGCTGCACGTCGAGCGGCTGCACCCGATCTTCGAGGCACTCAAGCCGGAGGGCCCGTACGGCTATGTCCACGCCGGGAAGGTCGGCGCCGGGCACTTCTCCAAGATGGTCCACAACGGCATCGAGTACGCCATGATGCAGGCCTACGCCGAGGGCTGGGAGCTTCTTGAGAAGGTCAAGTCCGTGGACAACGTCCGCGAGGTCTTCCGCTCCTGGCAGGACGGCACCGTCATCCGTTCCTGGCTGCTTGACCTCGCGGTCAACGCGCTGGACGACGACGAGCACCTGGACAAGCTGAAGGGCTTCGCGCAGGACTCCGGCGAGGGCCGCTGGACCGTCGAGGCGGCCATCGACAACGCGGTGCCGCTGCCGGCGATCACGGCCTCCCTCTTCGCCCGGTTCGCGTCCCGCCAGGACGACTCCCCGCAGATGAAGATGATCGCGGCGCTGCGCAACCAGTTCGGCGGCCACGCCGTCGAGTCGAAGTAGGTGTGCCGTGGGGGACCTCCTCCTGGTCCGCCACGGTGAGACGGAGTGGAGCGTGTCGGGACAGCACACCAGCTGGACCGACCTGCCCCTCACCCAGCACGGCGAGGAACAGGCCAAGTCCCTCGCCCCGCTCCTCACCGACCGGACCTACGCACTGGTGCTGTCCAGCCCGCTGGACCGCGCGATACGCACGGCCGAGCTGGCCGGTCTGACCGGGGTCGTACCAGACCCCGACCTGCACGAATGGGACTACGGCGGCTACGAGGGCATCACCACGGCGGAGATCCACCGCTCCCGGCCCGACTGGTACCTGTGGACCGACGGCGTGCCCCCGGGCCCGGAGGGCCACCCCGGTGAGTCGCCGGAACAGATCGGCGCGCGGGCCGACCGGGTGCTCAGGAAGGTCGAGGCGGCACTCACCAGCGGCACGGGTGACGTGGTCCTGGTGGCCCACGCCCACTTCCTGCGCGTGCTGACGGCGCGCCGCCTGGGGCTGCCGCCCGCCGAGGGCCGGTTGTTCCAGCTGGCGACCGGCACCGTCAGCCGGTTGTCCACCGAGCACGGGTGGCCCGTGATCACCGAGTGGAACAAGCAGCCGTAGTACCTACCGTGACGGCCCGCCAGTGACAACTGGCGGGCCGTTTCGACGTGTTGGCGCCCGACACCCCGCACCCGACTCCCGGAGAAGTTTCTACGGCCCCTTTCCTAACCCCTTGTCGAAAGTTCCGCGAAGCCCATAGCCTTGCGCCGCGCCGGTGCCGTCGTACGTCCCGGCACGGCCGTGACGGGACGGGAGGGGCAGCTGCGTGAAGCGCACATCGCGTGACATCCGCACCGCGAACCGCTACGAGGTGCTGCGCCAGATCATCGCCCAGTCCCCCACCTCACGGCAGACGCTGGCGGCCGCGACCGGTCTGAGCGTCGCCACGGTCGCCACTCTGGTCGGCGAGTTGCTGGACCTCCGGATGATCACGGAGGTCGGCTTCGAGGACTCGGCGGGCGGCCGCCCCCGGGGGCTCGTCGCCGTCAACTCCGCGGGCGGCGCGCTGATCGGCGTCGACATGGCGGAGACCTACGTCCGGGTGGAGCTGTTCGACCTGGGGCTGAACGTGCTGGCCCGTGCGGTGGAGGACATGCGCCCCGGGGAGAGCAGGCCCGAGCAGGCCGTCGCCCATGTGGCCACCGCCGTCGGCTCGGTGGTCGCCCAGGCCGGCGTCGAGGGCGCGCGGGTGCTGGGCGCCGGGGTGAGCGTGCCGGGGCAGGTGGACCGGGCCACCGGCATCGCCGAGTACGCC
>NZ_JBHXLU010000095.1:0-45390 GCF_042720695.1 Streptomyces sp. NPDC058457
TTGTCGCTGTGGTGGCGGCTCCCCCGTAAGTCGCCGCCCACCCCCCGGGCCCGCACCCCCCGGGCCCCCCCCCCGGGGGGCCGGCGGGCCCCCCCCCCGCCCCCGGCGGAGGCGTCGTGAACAGGGCGCCCTGCGGGGCCGGGGCGGTGTCGGGCACGGGCAGCGTCAGGGTGAAGACCGCGCCCGGCCCCTCGCTGACGGTGATCGTGCCGCCGTGCCGCTGCACCAGCCGGTGGACGAGGGCGAGTCCGAGGCCGCGCCGGGCGGTGCCCCGGTCCGGACGGGTCGACCAGCCGTCCTCGAAGATCGACTCGGTGGTGCCCGGCGCGATGCCCGGCCCGGTGTCGGCCACCTCCACCCGCACCACGTCGACGGCCTCGATCAACGACAGCCGCACCTCGGAGCCGCCCGGCCGTGCCGGTCCGCTCGCGGACGCGTCGATCGCGTTGTCGAGCAGGTTGCCGACGATGGTCAGCAGCCGGCGCAGATGCGGCGGGTCCTCGCCCAGGGCGGAGTCTTCGCTGAGGACGATCCGCACGCCGCGCTCCGCGGCCACCGTGGTCTTGGCGACGATCAGTCCCACGAGCAGCGGGTTGCCGATCCGTTCCCGTACCGACTCGGTCAGCGCCTGCTCGGCGCCGGCCGTCTCGACGGCGAACTCGTAGGCGGCGCCGTGGTCGCCGATGTCCAGCAGCCCGGCCACCGTGTGCATCCGGTTGGTGAACTCGTGCTGCTGGGCGCGCAGCGCGTCGGTGAGCCCGCGCACCGAGTCCAGTTCGCGCAGCAGCCCGATGAGCTCGGTGCGGTCGCGCACGGTGACCACCGCGCCCAGTTCACGGCCGTGCAGGGCCACCGGCATCCGGTTGACGACCAGGCAGTGGTCGTCGGTGAGCACGCTGATGTCGCTGCCCGCGAGGGTGCCGTCCAGGGCGCGGCGCAGCCGCCCGTCCGGCAGCACCTCCGCCAGCGTGCTGCCGAGCGCGGTGCCGAGGCCGAGCAGGTCCCGGGCCTCGTCGTTGACCACCGTGATCCTGCCGTCGGGGTCGAAGGCGACGACTCCCTCACGGATGCCGTGCAGCATCGCCTCCCGGTCCTGCAGCAACCCGGCGATCTCCTCCAGTTCCAGCCCGAACGTCGTCCGCTTGAGCCTTCTGGCCAGCAGGAACGCGGCCGCCGAGCCGAGCGCGACGGCGATGGCGCTGTACAGGCCGAAGGTCGGCAGCTCGCGCCACAGCTCGCCCAGCACATAGTGCTCGGGAATACCGGCGGACACCTCGCCGACCAGCTTGCCGGTGGGCCCGTACAGCGGAGCCTTGCCGTTGGCGGAACGCCCGGTCGCGCCCTGGTCGGTGCCGACGTGGGGCCTGCCGTCCAGCACCACGATCGGATCGCCCGTCGGTTCGCCGACCAGCGCCGGATCGGGGTGGGAGTGGCGGATGCCGCGCAGGTCGAGCACGACCACGTACGACGCCCCTGACGCCTTGCGGATACGTTCGGCCACGGTCTGGACCACGTCGCCGCCGCCCCCGTAGGCCACGGCCTGCCGGATCTGCGGCTCGGCGGCCGTGGTCTGTGCGATGTCGAGCGCGCGCTGCTCGTAGGCGCGGTCGATCTCGCCCCGCTGCGCGAAGGCGAACAGCACGAAACCGATCAACCCGGTCACCGTCAGGATGACCAGCTGGTTGGCCAGGATCCGCGCGGAGAGCCGCCCCTTCCCGCCACGGCCGACCGGTATACGGATGGGTTTCACCAGCGCCTCTCGCCTGTCGTACGGCTACCGGGCTCGGCCCCTTCGCCGTACCCGTGGTGGCGTGATTGTGCCCCCGCTGTCGCCCTTCTGCCCACCCCCGGCTCACTGAGCAGAACGAGCAGAAGCCCGGCTAACACGGCTAACGCGGGATACGGATGAAACAGCGACGTAACACCCGGTGGCCTCTAGCGTCTGCCTTCCTCGACCCCGAGGTTAGGAAGGAGAGGGCCTCAGATGGCTTCACGAAACGATGCCGCGGTGAGCCCGGTAGCCGGGAAAGCCGGCCAGGACAGCGCGCGAGTCGAGATTTCCGGGCTCACCAAACGATTTCTGACTCCTGCCGGTGAGGTGTTCACGGCGCTCCAGGACGTTTCGTTCACCGTGGAGCCCGGCCAGTTCTGCGCGGTGGTGGGTCCGACCGGGTGCGGCAAGTCGACGACGCTGGGCATGGTGTCCGGGCTCGACCGGCCCAGCGAGGGATCGGTCAGGGTCGGCGGCCGTGAGGTGGACGGCGTCACCGACGGCGTCAGCTTCATGTTCCAGGCCGACGCGCTGCTGCCCTGGAAGACCGTGCTCGGCAATGTGCTGATGGGCCCCGTCTTCCGGAAGGTGCCCAAGCAGCAGGCCCAGGTCTCGGCGCGGGACTGGCTGCGCCGGGTCGGCCTGTCGGGGTTCGAGGACCGCTATCCGCACCAGCTCTCCGGCGGTATGCGCAAGCGCGTGGCGATGGCCGCGGCGCTGATCAACGAACCCAGGATCCTGATCATGGACGAGCCGTTCGGCGCCCTGGACGTGCAGACCAAGGCGATCATGTCGACCGAGCTGCTCGGACTGTGGGAGCAGATCCGGCCGTCGGTCATCTTCATCACCCACGACCTCGACGAGGCCGTGGCACTCGCCGACCGGGTCGTCGTCATGACGTCAAGTCCCGGGTCGGTCAAGGCGGTCTTCGACATCGACCTGCCGCGCCCGCGCGGCTCGGTCCAGGAGATCCGTTTCCAGCCCCGCTTCATCGAACTACAGCACCAGATCTGGGACTCGCTGCGCGAGGAGGTGGAGCGCGCCTACGCACGCACCGCAGGAGGTACGGCATGAGCACGGCATCCACGGTTTCCCCCGCTCCCGTCAGGGGCGGCGCACGGCTCTCGGCCGGGGCAGCCGCCAAACGCGCTCATCGGCGCCGCATCGCCCAGGTGTGGGCGGGCCGCATCGGCCTCGCGGTCCTCGTCATCGGCGGCTGGCAGGCGTTCACCACCTGGGGGATCGTCGACCCGTTCTTCTTCGGGCAGCCCTCCGGCATCGCCAAACGGCTGGTCGACCTCTTCCGGCACGGCACCGAGTTCGGATCCTTCTACGCGAACATCTGGACGACGATCCAGGAGGCCCTCGTCGGCTTCGCCCTCGGGGCCGTCACCGGTGTGATCTTCGGAGTCGCGCTCGGCCAGAGCCGCTTCCTCGCCGACGTCCTCGGCCCCTACATCAAGATGGTCAACGCGATCCCGCGGATCGTCCTCGGCTCGATCTTCATCGTCGCGTTCGGCATCGGCGTGCTGCCGAAGATCCTGCTCGCCGCGGTGCTGGTGTTCTTCATCGTCTTCTTCAACGCCTTCCAGGGCGTCCGCGAGGTCGACCGCAACATCCTCGCCAACGCCAGGGTGCTCGGCGCCTCCCAGCTGCAGATCATCCGGCACGTCACCGTGCCCTCCGCGCTCACGTGGATCATCGCCAGCCTGCACAGCGCCTTCGGCTTCGCCATCGTCGGCGCGCTGGTCGGAGAGGTGCTCGGCGCGCAGAGCGGCCTGGGCCTGGTCATCAAGACCGCGCAGAACAACTTCGACCCCGACGGCGTGTTCGCGACGATGCTCGTCATCTCGGTGATCGTGCTCGGTGCCGAGTGGGTGATCGGCAAGCTCGAACGCCGGCTGCTGTCCTGGCGCCCGCCGGCCCCGTCCGAGGCGTCCAACGCGCTCTGACCCGGCCCTCCCACTCCCTCTCCCCCGCTCTTCCCCGTTCTGTTCCAGCGCACCTCAGAAAAGGAATGTGGCCAGCCATGTCCAGACGACCCGTCACCGTTGCCGCGTCTCTCCTCGCCGTTCTCGCCCTCGGCGCGGTCAGCGCCTGTTCCAGCAACTCAGGCAGCACCACCGCGAGCAGCGGCTCCGGCGGCACACCGTCGGTCAAGCTCATGGTGGGCGGTATCGACAAGCAGATCTATCTGCCCTACCAGCTCGCCCAGAACCTCGGCTTCTACAAGAAGTACGGCGTCGACGTCCAGCTCAGCACCGAGCAGGACGGCGGTGTCGGCGCGGAGGAGGCCATGGCATCCGGACAGGTGGACATGGCGGGTGCCTGGTACAACCACACGATCGAGTTCCAGGCCAAGGGCAAGGCGGTGGAGGACGTCGTCCAGCTCTCCGGCGCGCCGGGCGAGCGGGAGATGTGCACCAAGAAGTCGGGCGTCACCTCGGGCGCCGACTTCAAGGGCAAGACCCTGGGCGTCACCGACCTGGGATCGGGCACCGACACGCTCACCCAGTTCCTGGCCGCCAAGAAGGGCGTCAAGACGAGTCAGTTCCACCGGATCGGGGTCGGCGCGGGCTCCACGGCCATCGCCGCTCTGCAGAACGGCAAGGTCGACTGCGTGATGACGACGCAGCCGACGGTGGCCGCGATCCAGAAGAAGGGGGTCGGCGCCTCCGCGATCGACCTGGCCACCACGCAGGGCGCCAAGGCGGCGATGGGCGGCGCCTACCCTGCAGCCAGTGTGCTCGCCCGCACCGACTGGGTGAACTCGCACAAGGACACGGTGCAGAAGGTCGTCGACGCGCTCGTCGCCACCATGCACTGGATCAACACGCACAGTGCGGCCGACATCGCGAACAAGCTGCCGGCGTCGTTCGTGTCGAACCAGCTGGTGACCAAGGCCGACTACATCACCGCCCTGACCGAGGACAAGGGCCAGTTCCTCCCGGACGGCCTCATGCCGGCCGGCGGTCCGAAGACCTCCCTGGCGACGGAGCAGTTGGTCGGCAACGTGAAGGGGTCGGTGGATCTGAGCAAGACGTTCACCAACGAGTTCGCCCTCCAGGCCAACAAGACCGAGGGCTTCAGGACCACCACGTCCCCGGCAGGACCGACCGGCTGACCGACACCGGACGCGGGGCCGCTCAGGTGACATCCACCGGGCGGCCCCGCACCATTTCCGTCTCGTCCTGGTCGACGGGAAGGAGCAGGGTGAACGTGGTCGGGTGTCGGCGGGTCAGGGAGAACCTGCCGCCGAGCGAGACGGCCAGGTCTCGGGCGAGGGCCAGGCCGATGCCCGTTCCGCGCCCGTCCCCGGTGCGGCCGCGGTCGAAGAGCCGGGACGGCTCGCCCGTCACGGCTCCCTCGTCGCTCACGTCGAAGGCGAGGGCGTCCTCCAGGTCCCGCACCGTCACGCGGACCGTGCCGCGCCCGTGCACCCGGGCGTTGTCCAGCAGGATGCCGAGCACTTCCGACACAGGCCCGCCCGGAACGCGGACGTCGGCCGGTGCGTCCTGGCCGGCGCACTCCAGGCGTCTGCCGTCCTGGGCGAAGAGGCCGTGCCACCGCTCCTCCGTCTCCCGCAGCAGCTGTCGTACGGCGACCGTCCCGGCGGTGGGGCGAACCGTCTCCCTGGAGCGGGACAGGCGCAGCACCTCCTCCACCGTGTGATGCAGGCGCTCGGTGGTGGCCAGTGCCTCGGCCAGCACGGGCCGCAGCCGGGTGTCGTCGTCCTGGGCGAGGCCCGCTTCCAGGGCGAGTTGCAGGCCGGTGAGCGGGGTGCGCAGCTGGTGGGAGGCGTTGGCGGTGAAGTCACGTTCGTGGCGCAGGAGTTCGGAGAGGCTGTGCAGCATGTCGTTGTGCGTGCGGGCGACCTGGTCGATCTCGGCGATGCCGCTCGGGGCGGCCCGTGCGGTCAGGTCGCCCTCGGTCACCGCCCGGCAGTGGCGGGAGAGGTCCTCCAGCGGCGCGGCCAGCGCCCGGGCCTGCCGGCGGGCGACGAGGACGGCGACGGCCAGCGCGAGCGCGGCCACGCCGAGCAGCAGCGTCCAGGCGACGAGGACCCGGTCGCGCACGGCGGCGGCGGGGGTCGAGGCCCGTACGACGCCGATCACCTTCTCGGCGTGCGAGACGGGCACGGTCACCACCAGGTCGGCGCCCGCCCGGCCCCGTACCGCCGCACCGCCCAGGGCCTGCCGGACCGGGGTGTCGCCGGGCCGTGGGCCGCTGCCCGCGCGCAGTCGCAGTTGAGGGTCGTACAGGCCAAGACGACCGCCGGCCGGGGGCGCGGGCAGTTCCACCGGGTCGCCGGTCACGAAGTCCGGGCTCACCCGTACGGCCGCGGCCAGGGCCGACCGTTCCAGGGTGTCTCGCTGGTCGGCGTACAGGGACGACCTGATCGCCAGGGCCAGCGGGACGGCGAGGAGGACGACGGCGACCAGGGCGGCGGTCAGGGCGACTCTCACCACGCGCTGTCTCATGCCCTCATCATGCGCGCCGCCCACCTGGGCGAATGCACTGCGCCACACGCTTTTGCCGTCGTCTAACCCTCGGCGAAGGGGGCGTTAACCGGCCGCCTCCTAGCGTCGGTGCCATGACCGTCCGGTCCGAGGCTCCCCTGGAGGGCAGTGGCCATGGCAGCACACACAAGGGCGTACGCCGTCGTCGGGCTGACCCTCGTGGCGACGGTGACCGCCGGCTGTTCCGGTTCCGGGTCGCACGCCGGTTCCGGCAGCCCCGCGTCCGGTTCGACCACCGTCAGCGGACAGAACCAGCCGGCGCCCACCGAGTCCAATCCGCCCGGCGACATCCCCGACAACCAGGTGTACGTCTCCTACCGGCCGACCGGCGGTTCCTTCACCGGCTTCACCCTGAAGGTGCCAGAGGGCTGGGCCCGCACCAGTCAGGGCGGCACCACCACGTTCACCGACAAGCTCAACACCGTGAGGATCACCGGGGTTTCCGCCTCCGATGCACCCACGATCGGGTCGGTCACGAATGCGGTCATACCCCGACTCCGCTCCCAGGTGCCGAAGTTCTCCTCGCCCAAGGTGAGTGAGGTGACCCGGCACGCCGGCCGTGTTGTCCTGCTGACCTATCAGGGCGACTCGGCGAAGGACCCGGTCACCGGCAAGGTGGTGCGGGACGCCTTCGAGCGGTACGCGTTCCACCGCGCGGGGCACGAGGTGGACCTGACCCTGTCGGGGCCGGTCATGGCAGACAACGTCGACCCGTGGCGCATCGTCAGCGACTCCTTCTCCTGGCGGTGAGTGCACCATGCCCGACGGCACACACATGAACGGCGTCGCCGACGACGTCCTCACGGCCCGCGAGCTGTACCGCTTCTACCGGGCCGGAGAGGAGGAGACACTCGCGCTGCGCGGGGTGTCGCTGAGGGTGCGGCGCGGTGAGACGGTCGCGGTCGTGGGCCCGTCCGGGGCCGGCAAGTCGACCCTGCTGGCGTGCCTGGCCGGACTCGACGAGCCCTCCGGCGGCGAGGTCCGTGTCGGCGGCGTACGGATCAGCCACCGGCCCGAGACCGAGCGGGCCCGGTTGCGGGCCCGGCACATCGGCGTCCTGCTGCAGACCCGCAACCTGCTGCCGCACCTGAGCGTGCGGGACAACGTCCGCCTGCCGCAGCGGGCGCGGGGCCGCCGGGCCCCCGTCCCGGCCGGGGAACTGCTGACCCGGGTGGGGCTGGCCGACCGGGCGCACGTCCTGCCGTACCAGTTGTCCGGCGGAGAGCTGGCGCGGGCCGGGCTCGCCGTGGCGCTGGCCAACGCGCCCGCTGTCCTGCTCGCCGACGAGCCGACCGGTGAACTGGACGGCGAGACCGAGCAGTTGGTCCTGTCGATGCTGCGGGAGCGGGCCGCGGAGGGGTGCGCGGTGCTGATCGTCACGCACAGTCGGGAAGCCGTCCGCATCGCGGACCGCGTGATCACCCTGACGGACGGGAGGGCCACCGAGGCCCGGCGGCCGGACCGCGAGGAGGCGTCCGATGCCGTCGGATGAGGTGCTCGTCGGCTGCGCGGACGCGGCCCTGACCTTCGGCCGGGGACCGCAGGCGGTCGTGGCCGTGCACGGGGCCGACCTGGAGATCCGGGCCGGGGACCGGCTCGCGGTCGTCGGCCCCTCGGGGTCGGGCAAGAGCTCGCTGCTGCACCTGCTCGCCGGGCTCGAACAACCCACCAGCGGCACCGTCACCCGGGCCGCTTCGCTCGGGCCGTACGACATCGGCCTGGTGTTCCAGGGCGACAGCCTGATCCCCGCCCTGAACGTGGCGGAGAACACCGCCCTGCCCCTGGTCCTCACCGATCGTCCGGAGGGCGAGGCGCGACTGTGCGCGCTCGCGGCACTCGCCCTGGTGGACGCCGCCGACCTGGCCGACCGGCTCCCCGAGGAGATCTCCGGCGGCCAGGCCCAGCGGGTGGCCGCCGCCCGGGTCCTGGCCCAGGCGCCACGCCTGATCCTGGCCGACGAACCCACCGGACGCCTCGACCACGCCACCGGCGCCCGCGTTCTGGACGCCCTGCTGACTGCCGCCGGCCACACCGGCGCGGCACTCGTCGTCACGACCCACGACCCGGCCGTCGCCGCCCGGCTCACCGTCCGCCGCGGCATGCGCGCCGGACGGCTGCTCGCACCCGAGGAGGTTCCGTGACCACCGCCCGGACGCAGGAACCGCACCGGCACCGCACCGGAACCCCGCCGGCCGCCGAGGAGCTGCCATGATCGCCACCTGGGCCCGCGGACTGGCCCGCCACCGCAGCGGACGGCTGCTGGCCGCCCTGACCGGCATCGCGCTCGCGGTCGCCCTGGTCGCCGCGCTCGGCTCCTTCCTCACCGCGTCGAAGGCGACCATGACCCAGCGCGCCGTGCGCTCGGTCGCCGTGGACTGGCAGGTCCAGGTGCAGCCCGGCGCCGACCCGCACACGGTCCTGTCCCTGGTGGCCAGGACTCCGGGCACCCGCACCGCCCTGCCCGTCGGCTTCGCGCACACCGGCGGCTTCACCGCCCGTGTGCAGGGCAGCACCCAGGCCACCGGCCCCGGCATGGCCCTCGGCCTGCCCGACGGCTACCGCGCCCGCTTCCCCGACGCCGTCCGCACCCTCTCCGGCTCGTCCACCGGTGTCCTGCTGGCCCAGCAGACCGCCTCCAACCTG
The DNA here is from genome assembly GCF_042720695.1 of Streptomyces sp. NPDC058457. Lineage (NCBI taxonomy): Bacteria > Bacillati > Actinomycetota > Actinomycetes > Kitasatosporales > Streptomycetaceae > Streptomyces > Streptomyces sp. NPDC058457. The sequence goes on from NZ_JBHXLU010000095.1 coordinate 8,935, forward strand.
CACGCGGCCCCCGGCGACACCATCGGCGTCCAGTTCCCCGGTGCCGGTCTGCGGCAGGTGAAGGTGGACGGTGTGGTCGACCTGCCCCAGGCCGATTCCCTCTTCCAGACCGTCGGCGCCCCCAGCCAGTCCCAGCCGACCGCTCCCCCGGACAACGTCGTCCTGCTGCCCGCCACCACCTTCGCCGCCCTCACCCGCGGCGCCACCGGCGTCACCACCCAGATCCACGCCGCCCGCGACAACGCCCGGCTGCCCGCCGACCCGGCCTCGGCGTACTCCGCCGTCACCGGCGCCGCCCACCACCTCGAAGCCCGCGCCGCGGGAACGGCCCTGGTCGGCAACAACGTCGGCGCGGCTCTCGACTCGGCCCGCCAGGACGCCCTCTACGCCCAGATCCTCTTCCTCTTCCTCGGTGTGCCGGGCGCGGTGCTGGCCGCCACGCTGACGGCGGCGGTCGCCTCGGCCGGCGGCGAACGGCGCCGGCAGGAACAGGGGCTGCTGCGGCTGCGTGGCCTGCGGCCCCGTCAGATCACCGCACTCGCCGGTCTGGAGGCCGCCCTGATCGGCCTCGCGGGAGGTCTGGCCGGGCTGGGCATCGCCGCCCTCACCGGCCGTCTCGCCTTCGGCACGGCCTCCTTCGGCGCGAGCGCGGCGACCTGGTCCGTCTGGTACACCGTCGCCTTCGTACTCGGAGCCGCGGTGGCCGCGGGCGCCGTCCTCGCCCCCGCCCTGCGGGACCTGCGCACGGCCACCGTCGCCGACACCCGCAGACAGGAGGCCGTACGACACCCCCGGTCGCCCTGGTGGATGCGGTACGGCCTGGACTTCGCCCTGCTGATCGGCTCGTGGCTCGTCTTCCGCGCCTCCTCCGGCAACCAGTACGCACTCGTCCTCGCGCCCGAGGGCGTCCCCAGCATCTCCGTGTCGTACTGGGCCTTCCTCGGCCCCGCCCTGCTGTGGATCGGCGCGGCCCTGCTGCTGTGGCGCCTCACCCTGCTCGCCCTCACCCACGGCCGCCCCGCCCTGGCCCGGCTGGTCCGGCCGCTGACCGCGACCCTGGCCGGCACCACCGCGGCCACGCTCTCCCGGCGGCGCCGCCCGGTCGCCCGGTCGGTAGTCCTGCTCGCCCTCGCCGTCTCCTTCGCGATCTCCACCGCCGTCTTCAACGCCACCTACCACCAACAGGCAGAGGTCGACGCCCGGCTGACCAACGGCGCCGACGTCACCGTCACCGAACCACCCGGCGCCCAGGTCCCGCCCACCGCCGGGGCAGCGCTGAAGATCTCCGGCGTACGGCACGTGGAACCCCTCCAGCACCGCTTCGCCTACATCGGCTCCGACCTCCAGGACCTCTACGGCGTCCGCCCCGGCACCATCGCGCGGGCCACCTCGCTCCAGGACGCCTACTTCGCGGGCGGCACCGCCGACCAGCTGATGCGCCGTCTCGCCCAGCGCCCGGACAACCTCCTCGTCAGCGTCGAGACCGTGAACGACTTCCAGCTCTCCCCCGGTGACACCGTCAACCTGCGCATCCAGGACGCCCGCACCAAGTCCCTGCGCACGGTCCCCTTCCACTACGCCGGCATCGCCAAGGAGTTCCCCACCGCCCCCAAGGACAGCTTCTTCGTCGCCAACGCCTCCTACATCGCCAAGGCCACCGGCGACGAGTCGGTGGGCGCCTTCCTCCTCGACACCGGTGGCACGCACCAGCGGCAGATCGCCGACCGGCTGCGCAGGCAGCTCGGTACCCGGGCCACCGTCGCCGACCTCACCCAGACCCGCGGCACCGTCGGCACCAGCCTGACCTCCGTCGACCTGGCCGGCCTCACCCGCATCGAGCTTGCCTTCGCCGTCCTGCTCGCCGCCGGGGCCGGCGGCCTGGTCCTCGGCCTCGGACTCGCCGAACGCCGCCGCACGTTCGCCATCGCCACCGTCCTCGGCGCGCGACCCCGCCAGCTGCGCGGCATGGTCCTCTCCGAGGCCCTGTTGCTGGCCTTCGGCGGCCTGGCCGGCGGCGCCCTCATCGGCTGGGCCCTGTCGGAGATGCTGGTCAAGGTCCTGACCGGAGTCTTCGATCCGCCACCCGCGGCCCTGTCGGTTCCCGGCGTCTACCTGGCGCTCACCGGGGCAGCCGCCGTCGCCGCCATCCTGGCCGCGGCCCTCAACGGCGTCCGCGGCAGCCACCGCCCCGCCGTGGAGGAGCTCCGCGACCTGTGAACACGGCGAGCACCCACGCCGGGCCCCTCGCCCCACGGGCTCCTAGGCTGTCGACCATGCGCACGCCCGCCGCACCGGACCGCAACCGACTGCGCGTCCTCGTCGTCGAGGACGACGACACCATCGGCCGCCACCTGGAAACCGGCCTGCGCGGCCACGACTACGCGCCGACGTGGTGCCGCACCGGAGCGGCCGCACTGACGGAGGCCGGACGGGCACCGTACGAGGTACTGCTGCTGGACCTGGGGCTGCCGGACATGGACGGCCTGGACGTCGCCCGGCAGCTGCGTGCCCGACTACCCGACCTGCTGATCGTCGTCCTGACGGCACGGACCGACGACATCGACATCATCGCCGGGCTGGACGCCGGGGCCGACGACTACCTGGTCAAGCCGTTCAGCCTGACCGTGCTGCTCGCCCGGCTGCGGGCTCATCTCAGGCGGCACGCGGTGGCCGCGCCGGCCCGGGAGCCGGTACAGCTGGGAGATCTGGTCGTCGACGTGACGGCCCGGCGCTGCGCCCTGCTCGGTGCCGAAGTCCCGCTGCGGGCAAAGGAGTTCGACCTGCTCGCGGTGCTGGCCGAGCGGGTCGGCGAGGCGGTCTCACGCGAGACGCTGATGGCCGAGGTGTGGGACGAGAACTGGTTCGGCTCCACCAAGACCCTCGACGTGACGTTGGCGGGCCTGCGCCGCAGACTGACCGAGGCGGCGCAGGCGGGCGGGCGGCAGGCCCGGCTGCCCCGGATCACCACGTTGCGGGGGCACGGGTACCGGCTGGACCGGCAACCGGATCCGCCGGACTGACACACTGCCGGTGGGCCGGGGCAGTGGGCCGCACGGCCGGGAGGAAGGCAAGGCGTCCAGGCGGTTCACAATGCCGAGCGGCGCGCCAGCAGCGCCAGGACCAGCAGCCCGGGGAGCATCGGCAGCCACCCGGTCAGCAGACGGTAGCCGAGGACCGCCGAGACCGCCGCCGGTCCCGGCGCGCCGGCCGCCGTGAGCCCGACGGCGAGCGCGGCGTCCAGCGACCCCAGTCCGCCCGGCGTGGGCAGCAGCGCCGCCGCGCCACTGGCGACCAGGTAGGCCATGACCACACGGCTGGTGGGGAGGCCGAGGCCGATCGCATGGACCACGGCGACGACCACCCCGGCATGCAGCAGAGCGAACGCGACCGAACCGCCCCACAGCGCACAGGCCCGCGCCCGGCACCGGTGCACGTCCCGCACGTCGGCGAGGGCCCGGCTCACCACTCGTCCGAGGCGGCCGCTGATCGCGACCGCCAGGACGGCGGCTCCGGCCGCCACCGGCAGCAGGACCAGCACATGCGGGATCCGCACGGAGAGCGGGACCGTGCCGGGCGAGGCGACCAGCAGGGCCACACCCAGCACGCACCGGACGATCCCGCCGACGGCCGCCTTCACCGCCAGCGCGGTCGCCGAGCTCCGGGTGGACAGCCCGCACCGCGTCAGGAACCGCAGGTTGACCACTGCCGCTCCGGCCCCCGCCGGAAGGAGGTGGTTGGCGGCGCCGGCCGCGAACTGCACCGCCACCAGCCGGCCCTTGGGCAGCTGTTCGACCACCGCTCCCTGCTGCGCCACGGCCGCGCACACCCAGGTGGCCAGGGCGGCGAGGCAGGCGAGCACCAGCCACTCCCCGTCGGCGTCGGCCAGCCGGTCGGTGCCGCTGTCCAGCGTGGCCCGGTGTGCGGCGAGCATCCCGCCGGCGGCGGCGAGCGCCACCAGGGTGATGCCCAGCTGGACGTACAGGCGCCGCCTGCCCACGGTGACCGGCAGGCTCTCGGCGACGGTCACGACGGTCGCCTCCCCTGCCGTACATCGGGTGCCATGTACGCCCGGAGAACGCCGACCCGTTCCTCGGGCCAGGTGCGCGCGTACGCGGGTGGACGCCCCCTCGGCGAAGTGAGGACGGCGAAGGACGTGCGGTGGGCGGCGCGCCTCAGCTCGGCCACGGTGGTGCTGGTGTCATGCCCCGCCGTCTGGGCGGAGCCGCAGCCGACAGCGAAGGCGACGGGGACGGCGTCGTATCCGCTGAGCAGGCACGGCGACCGTACACCGAGTTCGCGGAGGGCGGCGGCGGTGCGGGCCCAGTCGGCGCGGGAGGCGGCGGAGCTGTGCACGGTGTGCTCCAGGACGACGTACTGCACGGCCACATGGCCTGCCAGGCCGACCGCCACCAGGCCGACGGCCAGGGTGCGCCCGGCCCGGTGTGCCGGGGCGCTGACCAGGTGGACGAGGCCGTGGGCGACGGGGAGGGCGAGCAGGGCGTATGCGGGCAGCAGGAAGCGGGGGGCCGCGTAGCCGATGAGGAACAGGTAGGGGACCGCGGCCGTGGCGGCGCAGGCCCCCGGGAGCAGGACGGGCAGCGCGCGGCGGGCGCGGACGGCGACCACCGCGCCCAGGACGGCGAGGAGCGGCAGCGCGAACCACCACAGGGTCACCACCGGGCTGGGGGCCGATCCGGTGCAGGGCCGGCACAGGGTGCGCCCGCCGAGACTGCGCAACTGGTCGACCACGGCGAGGTGCCAGCCGAGGCCGCCCTGAATGGCGGAGGCGGCGGACAGGCGCTGCGCGAGGCCGCCATAGCTCGCATACGCCTCGATCACCCACTCGCCGGCACCCGCCACCAGCCCCACGACCAGCACGACGAGAAGACGCGGGCGGCGCAGGGAGAGAGCGAGCAGGGGCAGCACGACGTAGACCGCGTCCGTCGGACGCATCCACGCCATCAGCGCCGCGCCCGCGAACACACCCCACCAGGCCGCCCGGTCCCGTGCGTTCGCGCGGGCGCGCAGGAAGCAGCCGACGCAGGCCAGGGCGCCGATGGCGACCCAGTAGTTGGGCATGGCCTGGGGACCGTAGAACAGCGTCACCCACAACGAGGCGAACAGGGCGCCGGCCAAGGCCAGGACGCCGGGCCCGAGGTGGCCTCGCCAGACCCGCAGGGCGAGGTAGAGGGCCAGGCCGGAGAGGACGGCCAGGTAGATCCGGAGCAGGACGGTGGAGTCGGACCACGACGCGATCGGGGCGACAAGGAGTGAGATGCCACGGGAGCGGGGCGCGCTGAAGTAGGCGGCGGGAACATGACCGCTGACCTGGCTGACGTAGACGGTCTCGTCCCAGCCGAGACCGAGATCCGGCCGTACCAGGACGAGCTGGGCGAGCGTGAAGGCGGCCGCGACCACCCCGAGCCGGGGCTCGCCCCGCGAGCGCCGAGGCCGGACGGCCTTCGCGGGGAGGCCGGTCCGAGGGACACCGGTCGTCGTGGCGTTCGAGCCCTCGGCCATCTTGCACCTCTCGTCGTCGCGCGCCACGGAGCCGGATCCTCCGGCAGCTCGCAGGAGGACATCCCACCCTACGACTTGTAGGGTGAGAGGCGGGTGAGAGGACGCCGCCGCGCTTCTCCGCCAAGTGCCCGGCATGGCGGGCAACGGCCGACGCGAAGCGCCCGGACAGCACACGGTCAGGCGGCTTCCTGCAACGTGAGCACGTCGCCCACCCGGACCGTTCCGGCTTCGAGGACGTCCAGGTAGACACCGAGGCACGAAAGCCGACCCAGGTCGAACACCGGTACGCGGTGATCCCTGGCGACCGCGCGCATGATGCCGGGATCCGGCGGCAGTTCGTCGTGGCCGAGGGTCGGGATCACGCAGCGGGGCGTGGGCACCACTACCCGGAACAGCGCCTCGCCCACGCGCAGGCGCGATCCCGGCCAGGCGTCCTCGGGGAAGCCCGGCCCTCCATCGGTGTCCACGACCAGGTTCGGCCGGAAACGGCGCGGGTCGAAGTCCCCGGCGGGATACACGGTCCGCATCCGGTCCAGGGACGCCGTGGTGACGAGATGGACCCGCCCGAAGTCGAAGAACGTGCCGGGCGCGACGCTGCCCGTCGTGATACTCGCTCCCGTGGCATCGACGGAAGCGGTCGCCCGTACGACGTCCGGAACACCGCCTTCGTAGTCCGGCACGGCCCGCTCCAGCCTGCTCTGTTCCGGGGCGACGGCCGAGACGAACACCGGCCGGCCCAGCAGCTTGGACAACCGCACGTCCAGGTCCGGATCCTCCGCCGGGAGAGCAGCGCCGTCCGGCAGTACGACCCGGGCCGCACCCGAGTCGTCCAGGCGGCTCCGACAGCGCAGCAGATCCCCCCACTTGCGCGGGTGCTTGGCACTGCCCACCGCACCTGTCTCGTCCAGCACGGCGTAGACCCGGTCGCCGGAGAAACCACGTTCCGTGACGGCCACGGCGATCACGGCCTCACCCAGCATGGACTTCACCGGATACCGGAACAACGCCGTCACAGTCCCCATGGATCGATTATGACTGCCAGAGGGAGGGCAGCTCCTCGGAGCAGCCGCCGAACTCCCGCCCATGGTCGATGAGATGGAGCTCCAGGATCCGGTGGCAGTGGCCGTGGCAGGCGGGTCGCACCGAGCATCTCGTTCGCCAGGTCATGGACGCGGCGCCGATTTCGCTACAAGTTCCGAAATTATTCGTGATGGCTCGGCCACGCCCGTGCAACACGGCGTTCGTAGCTTCGCAGTCAGCGATAACGCTGCTTTCCCGCGAAATCCAGGAGCCCCCGAATGTCCCTCCCCTCCAGACGCGGTGCCCTGAAGCTGACCGCCGGTCTGGCGCTGCTCGGCGCCGGCGCGCTCACCGGCTGTGGCCGCGGCGACGCGACCACGGCCGCGAAGTCCTCCGCCACGCCCATCGACGACTCTCCGGCCACCGGCACCCTGAACGTCTGGGCCGCCCAGGGCGACGCGGACGTCCTGGACAAGGTGATCAAGCCGTTCAAGGCCGCGAACCCGAAGCTCTCGGTGAAGTTCACGCTGATCCCGAACGCCGAGTACTACACGAAGCTCCAGTCGGCGATCGCCGCGGGCAAGGGACCGGACGTCGCCCAGTTCTTCCCGGAGTCGCAGGCCCAGTTCCTCGACCCGTCGATCCTGCGGGCCGTGCCGGACGACCTCGTCGACCCCAAGTCCTTCTTCACCAGCCTGTGGGACGCCGGTGTGGTCAAGGACGTCGCCTACACGGTCCCCTGGTACGCGTACACCTACGCGCTCGTCTACCGCTCCGACCTCGCCGAGAAGGCGGGCGTCACGGCGCCGACCACCTGGGCGGGGACGGTGCCCTTCCTCAAGGCGCTCCAGGGCGCCGGGGCCGGGCACGGCCTGGGGGCGGACATCGGCTGGGACATCTTCAACGGCCAGGACGTCGCCATGTACGCCTGGCAGGCGGGCGGCTCGCTGCTCTCCGGCGGGAAGTGGACGCTCGACACCCCGGCCATGGCCGACGCGCTCAAGTACAACGCGTCGTTCTTCACCTCCAAGGCCGCCGACACCAGCGGACCGACCTTCCTGGACGCGCAGCCGTACTTCGTGTCCGGCAAGACGGCCATGATGATCACCGGCCCGTGGGTGATCGGACAGCTCGACACCGCGGCGAAGAAGACCGGCTGGACGGCCGCCCATGTGGCCACCGCCCCACTGCCGGCGGGCTCGTCGGGCAGTGTGTCCTTCTCCGCGGGCGGCACCTGGGGCGTGCTCGCCGACGCCGGCAACGCCGACGCGTCATGGAAGTTCGTCCGCCACCTCGCGAAACCCGCTGCCCAGGTCGCGCAGTACAAGGCGTACAGCTCGCTGCCGGCCGTCGTCTCCGCCTGGGACGACTCGGCGATCAAGGGACAGCCGCTGCTGGACGCCTTCCTGACCCAGCTCAAGAACACCCGGGCGTTCCCGCAGGTGAGCACCTGGCAGCAGGTCGCCACCCGGCTCGGCAAGGAGATGGAAGCCGTGGCCAAGGGCACCGAGAGCGCGGCGAAGGCGGCGGCGAACGTGCAGGCGTACGCCGAGAGTCTCGGCACGGGAGCGCAGTGAGGACCCGCCGGACGGCCGTCGGCTGGCTGTTCCTCGCGCCGTTCACGCTGGTCTTCCTGGTCTACACGGCCGTGCCCACCGTCGCCGCACTCGGCTTCAGCCTCACCGACCTGCGCGGCTCGGACCTGCGGCATCCGCTCGCGGTGGACTTCACCGGCCTGGAGAACTACGTCCGGTTGTTCCAGGACGACAGCTTCGTGAAGGACATCGGCAACACCGCGCTGTTCGTGGCCGTCGGGGTGCCGCTGACCATGGCGGCCGGGTTCGTGCTGGCCCTGGCGCTGAACTCCGGCATCCGGCGGCTGCGCGGCGCCTTCCGCACGGTCTTCTTCGCACCCGTCGTCACCAACGTCGTCGCGGTCGCCCTGATCTGGCGGTACGCCTTCAACGAGAACGGCACCGTCAACAGCGTGCTGTCCGCCGTCGGCCTGGCAGGCCCGAACTGGCTGGACGACACCCATCTGGCCATGCCCGTGGTCATCGCGCTCGGCGTCTGGCGCAACTTCGGCACCGCGATGGTGCTGTTCCTCGCCGGACTCCAGGCGATCCCGGGCGACGTGTACGAGGCGGCGGCCCTCGACGGGGCGGGCCGGTGGCGGCAGCTCAGGCACATCACCCTGCCCATGCTGATGCCCACCACCCTGATGGTGTCGGTCCTGCTGACCGTCTTCTACCTGCAAGTCTTCGACGAGCCCTACCTGCTCACCGACGGCGGCCCGCTAGGTTCCACCGAGTCGGTGGCGCTGTACACCTACCACCAGTTCGGTTCGGGCCAGCTGGGCATGTCGTCCGCGGCGTCCTTCGTGATGCTGGTCATGGTGGCCCTGGTGAGTGTCGTCCAGTTCCGACTGCTGAGGCCCCGCTCATGACCGCCGTAGCCGCGTACCAGAACGCCGAACCCGCCGCCGCCGACCGGATCGCCGTACGCCGCCGGTCCGTCGCCCAGCCCCTGCTGTACGGGGCGCTGGTGCTGTGCGCGCTGCTCACGCTGCTGCCGTTCGTCTGGGTGGCCGGCGGCTCGCTGCGCAGCCTCGACGAGATCCGCTCCGACCCCGGCGCCTGGCTTCCGCACCATGTCACCCTCGACAACTTCGTCCGGCTGTTCCGCACCCAGGGCTTCGGCCGGTTCCTCGTGAACAGCGTCGTCGTGGCGGTCATGGTGGTCGTCGGGAACGTGGTGGCCGCGTCGGCAGCCGGATACGCGCTCGCCAAGCTGGAGTTCGCGGGCAAGCGGCTCGCGTTCGGGGCGGTCATGGGGGCGATGATGGTGCCGTTCACCACGGTCTTCGTCACCCAGTTCGTGATCACCGTCGACCTGGGCCTCGCGGACACCCTGACCGGCATCGCGCTGCCCGCCGTGGCGCTGCCGTTGTCGGTGTTCATCATGCGCCAGTACGCGCTGTCGGTCCCCGACGAGCTGCTGGAGGCCGCCCGGATCGACGGGGCGAGCGAGTTCCGGATCTTCTTCCGGATCTTCCTGCCGCTGGCCGGTCCCGCGGTCGCGACGATCACGATCATGTCGTTCCTCACCTCGTGGAACAACTTCATCTGGCCGCTCGTCGTCGCCCAGAGCATGTCCACGTACACCCTCCCGGTGGGTCTCGCCGCCACCAGCCAGGCCGCGGCGCACGTCACCGACTACGGTCTGATGCTGGCGGGTGCGATCGTGGTGATGCTGCCGGTGCTGGTGCTCTTCCTGTGCCTCCAGCGGTACTTCGTGCAGGGCATCGCGGGAACGGGGATGCGGTGATCACGACGGACACGGTGCGGGCCCCGGCGGGCACGGTGATCGGCCGCCGAGAGGGCCGGGTGCGGCGGTTCCTCGGCATCCCGTACGCCGAAGCGCCCATCGGCGTACGGCGGTTCGCGGCGCCGGTCCCGCGCGGCCGGTTCACCGAGCCGTACGACGCGTCCCGGCACGGCGCGACCGCGCAGGCGGTGCCGCTGTCGGCGACGACCACGATCCCGGAGCCGTCCGTGCCGGGCGACGACGTGCTGAACCTGAGCGTCGTCGCCCCGGCCGACGCCGAGCGCTGTCCGGTCCTGGTGTGGATCCACGGCGGCGGCTTCCTCGCGGGTAGCCCGGCGAGCCCCTGGTACGACGGGCGTTCCTTCGCCCGCGACGGGGTCGTCACCGTGACGGTCGGATACCGGCTGGGCGTGGACGGGTTCGCGCCGCTGGACGGCGTGCCGGCCAATCTCGGGCTGCGCGACATGCTGCTCGCCCTCGACTGGGTGCGGGAGAACATCGCCGCGTTCGGCGGTGATCCGGACCGGGTCACCCTCGCCGGGCAGTCGGCCGGAGGCGCGGCGGTGCTGGCGCTGCTGGCGTCACCGGCCGGACGGGGCCGTTTCCAGCGGGCGATGAGCATCTCCGGCGGCTTCTTCGAGGTGGGAAGGGACATCGCTCGCGGCTTGCTGGAACGGCTCGGGGACCGGCTCGGCGTACCGCCGACGCGGGAGGGATTCAGCGCCGTCGGCGTGGCACGACTGCAAGCGACCGTAAGAGATGTGAGAGGCGAGGAGGCTCTGGTGCTCGGGCCGGTCACGGGTGACGACATCCTGCCGGTGTCCCTCGCCGAAGGGCTCGCCGGGCACGGGCTGGACGTACCGCTGCTGCTCGGGGCGACCGGCGACGAGTTCGACGGCGGCGCGGGAGCGGTCGTGGCGGCGCGGTCCGCCCGCGCGGCCGGCACCCGGGTCACCGACACCCTCTTCCGCGCCGCCTGCCCGCGCGTGGCACGCCTCCGGCGGAAGGCCACCGCCGGCACCTGGCTTTACTCCTTCGAGTGGCCCTCCCCCATCACCGGCGGCGCCACCCACTGCGTCGACATCCCGTTCTTCTTCGACGTCCTCGACGCACCCGGCGTCCGGGCGGCCCTGGGCCCTCGTCCGCCGAAGGAGCTGGCCGCGCCGATGCACGCGGACCTCGTCGGGTTCGTGCACGGACGACGGCCGTCCTGGGCACCGGCGACCGGCGAACCGGGCGATACGGCACGCGAGTACGGCCGTCGCGGCGCCGTGTCCGCCGCCGACGTCACGGGCGGGTACGACCCCGTGGTCCCGGCAGCGACGGAGGCCTGCTGATGGCGGGGATGAATCAGAGCGCGGTACGCCGGGTCAACACCTCCGTGATCCTGCGGGCGTTGGCGGTGTCGGCCGGGCCGACGACGCTCACCGCCCTCGCCGAGCGGACGACTCTGTCAAGGCGCACCATAGAGCTGATCCTGGACTCCCTCCTGACGGCCGGCTGGGTGGCCGAACTCGACCGGGTACCCGCCCAGGGCTGTGCCGGCCGGCCCGCCCGGCGCTACGAACTGCGCGCCGAACACGCCCTGCTGGCGGCAGCGCAGATCACCACGGAGACGGTGTCCGCGGTCGTCGCCGACGTGCGCGGCCGTATCGTCGGCCGCGCGCACCGTCCGCTGCGCTCCTATCCGGACCCGCGGGCCTCGCTCGACGACGTGGCGACGCTGGTGCGGGAGGCACTGGAGGACGCGGGTGGGTCGGTCGAGCGGCTGCGCGCCGGTGCGCTCGCGAGTGGCGGCGCGATCGACGACGACGGAGTGGTGCGGCGGCTCGTGCACACGACCCGGTGGGAGGGCGTGGATCTGCCCGCGGAACTCACGCGCCGGATCCGGGTGCCCTGGTTCGCGGACAACGACACCAACCTCGGTGCCCTGGGGGAGCGTTGGCGCGGCGTGGCCGGTGACCACGACAACGTCGTCTGGGCGATGCTCGGCAACCGGGCCGGCCTCGGCATCCTGATCCGGGGAGCGGTGCATCGGGGGCTCGACGGAGCGGCGGGCGAGATCATCGAGGCGGTGCCGATGCGGACGGACTCGGTCGAGCACCGGCCGGTCGCCTGGCTCACCTCGCCGGAGCCGGAGCGCCGTGCCATCGCGCTCGGTCGCGTCGAGGCCGCCCGGGCGGGCGAGGCGGGCGCGCTCGCCGAGGTCGACGAGTTCGTGGCGCACATCGCCACCATCCTCACCACGCTGTCCTGGACGGTCGCCCCCTCCCTGATCGTGCTGGGCGGCGGTCTGGAGGAGGCGGCCGACGTGCTGCTGCCCCGGGTGCGCGAGGCGTTGCGCGCCGCCCGCACCCCCGCGGTCGAGCTGCGGGCCACCGGCCTGGGCCGCGACGCCGCCCTCGTCGGTGCCGTGAAGCTGGCACTCGACCGCATGGACACCGAGTTGTTCGGCCCCCTCGTACCGAGCCTCTGATCCCTCGCGTCACCGATCCACCGACCTATGGAGTCTCCAGTGACCCACACCCCCCACGCCCCGCACACCCATGTCCTGATCGTGGGCAGCGGCATCATGGGCGCCGTCGTGGCCCGGCTGCTGCGCGAGTCCGATCCGGCGTTGCGGATCACGATGGTCGACGCCGGCACCACGATCGGCGACACGCCCGGCAGACACCTGCACGACCTCGACGACCCCCTCCTGTGGGCCCGCTACAACGAGCAGGTCGCCACCGGCATCCAGGGCATGTACACGGGAGCCGAGGTGGTGCGCGAGGTTCCCCGCGACCTCGGCTCCCTGCCGCCCGGCATGTACCACGCGCTCGCCTTCGGGGAGGACGCCGAGGCGATGCCCCAGGCCGCGCTCGCGTGGAACGCGGGAGGCATGGGCGTGCACTGGACGGCCGCGACACCCTGGCCGGCCGGCCACGAGGTGTTCGACTTCGGGGACCCGGCCGCCTGGGCGACGGACCTGGACACCGCACGCCGGCTCCTCGCGGTCGTACCGGCCGCGATCGGCCCGACCGGGGTGGGGCACCTGGTCCTCGACGTACTGCGGCGCCGGTACGACGGCATCGGACCGGCCGACCGGCGCCCGCAGCCGATGCCGATGGCCGTCACTCCGACGGCCGCCGGTCCCATGCCGCGCACGGCCCCGGGGACCATCTTCCCGGCCCTCGCGACGGGCACGGACCCGGCTTTCACCCTGGTGACCGGAACGCTCGTCACCAGGCTCCGGGTCGCGTACGGCCGGGTCGCGGGCGCCCGGCTGCGCCGGGTCGCCGACGGCTTCGAGTCGGACCTGGACGCGGACGCCGTGGTGGTGTGCGCCGACGCGCTGCGCACCCCGCAACTGCTGTTCGCCTCGGGCATCCGCCCGGACGCGCTGGGCCGTCGGCTCAACGAACACGCCTTCGTCACCGGCCGCGCGCTGCTCGACCTCGACCGGTTCGGCACCGGCCTCGACGCACTGCCGCTGCCACGCCCCGGCGAGTTCAGCACCGACTCCCTGTGGCTGCCGCACAACGGTGCCGAGCAGCCGTTCCACGGCCAGATCATGAACCGCACGTACCTGGACGAGGCGGGCCGCCCGCTCGCCCACTCGGTCGGCATCTCGCTGTACGTCCCGATGGAGTCGCGTCCGGAGAACCGGCTGGTGTTCTCGGAGTCGGACACGGACCTCGCCGGGATGCCCCGGATCGGCGTCGAGTTCGCCCACTCCGCCGCCGACCGGACGCTGATCCGCCGGGCTCAGGACGAAGTCCGCTCACTGGCCGAGGAGTTCGGCCCCTTCGACCCCGCTACCGAGAGCGCCCTGCTGCCGCCCGGCTCCTCACTGCATCTGACCGGTACCGTCCGCTCGGGCCTCGCCGACGACGGCACCAGCGTGTGCGACCCGGACGGCAGGGTGTGGGGCCACGACAATCTGTACCTCGCCGGAAATGGCGTGATCCCCACGGCGATGGCCGCGAACGTCACCCTGACGGGCGCCGTGACCGCCGTCCGGGCCGCCCGGGCCGTCACCGCACACACCGCTGGTCGGCGGAAGTCCGCGCTCACCACCACCCTTCGACAGAAAGCCTGACCATGATCGACATTCCCAGGGAGTTCCGCGTCTCGCTGCCCGCGTGGATCGACGACGAGCTGGCCGACGTGCCCGCCGTCATCCCCGACCGGGCGGACCGGATGCGGCTCGTGCACCGGCTGGCCGACCGCAACTGGCGTGAGGGCAACGGCGGTCCGTTCGCCGCGCTGGTCGCGGAGCAGGACACCGGCCGGATCGTCTCGGTGGGCGTGAACGTCGTCCTCGCCTCCGGTGTCTCCAGCGCCCATGCCGAGGTCGTCGCCCTCGGGCTCGCGCAGACGGCGACCGGTGGCTGGGACCTGGGCGGCCACGGCTTGCCGGCACACGAACTCGTCGTCAACTGGCGTCCGTGCGTTCAGTGTTACGGCGCCGCCATGTGGTCAGGGGTGCGCGGTCTCGTGGTCGCGGGACAGGGCCCGGAACTGGAGGAGATCACCACCTTCGACGAAGGCCCGCTCGGCACGGACTGGGCCGAACAGTTCGAGGCCCGCGGCATCAAGGTCGTGCGGGACGTGCTCCGCGACGAGGCGCTGACCGTGTTCCGCGCCTACCGGGAAGCCGTCGACGCGGACGAGGTCGACGTCTACAACGCCCGAGGAGGGTCCGAGTGACACCGCGATTCGCCACCGACGTCATCACCTTCTACCACCCCGTCTTCTGGGGACTCGACTCCGCCGACGCCGTGCGCGACCGGGCCCTCGCCCACCCCGTGGCCTTCTGGGAGCGGGTGATGGACGCGCTGGCCGAATCCGGCGTCACCGGCATCGAGCTGACCTTCGCACCCGGTGACATCGGCTCGGTGCTGCGGGCGTTCGGCAGCGCGTCGGCGTTCCGGCGCGAACTGGCCTCCCGCGGACTGTCGTTGGTGAGCGCCTTCGTCGCCGACAGCGACGCCCCGGACTGGCGCGACGACAGCGGCCTCCCGGCGATCGTCGCCGACGCGGAGCGCCGCGCGGCCTTCCTCGCCGAGGCCGGGGCCGACCTCCTCGTCGCCGGACTGCCCATGCGCCGGACGTTCGGGACCCGCCCGCCCCTGTTCGTCGACGCCGCCTACATGAACCGGATGGCCGACGTCGCGCACGCGGTCGGCGAGGCCGTCGCCCGGCACGGCGTGAAACTCGCCCTGCACACGGAGTCCAACAGCACCCTCTGGTACGAGCGCGACATCGACCTCTTCATGGCCCTCACCGACCCGCAGTACGTCTGGCTGTGCCCGGACGCCTGCCACATCGCCCTGGGCGGCGGCGATCCGGTGGCCGTCGCCCGCCGCCACGCACCGCGCATCGCCCTGGCGCACTGGAAGGACGCGGTCGGACCGATCGACACCCACCTCACCATCGACGAGACCGTGTACGCCCGGCAGCAGCCGTACATGACGGAACTGGGCCAGGGCATCGTGGACTGGCACGGCTGGGCGGGGGCCATGTCCCGCACGCCCGGAGCCGGCACGATCCTCATCGAACTCGACATGGCGCCGGACCCGGTCGCGGCGCTCCGGGCCGGAACGGCGGTGGCACGGGCATCACTCAACGGGGCCGCGTGACGCCCACGCCCACGCCCACCCGCACCCGCACCCGCACCCGCACCCGCACCCGCACCCGGATGGCACTCGACGGGTGAGCTTCGTCCAAGGCTACGGCTCGCTGCGAAGCCTGCCGCGTGCTCGATGGCGTGCGTGGAGGAGAGGCCGGGAAGTCAGGACGAGGTTGACGCCTGCCGAGCGGATGCGGCCGGTCTGTCACTGATCTGCGTGGCATGGGTTGGGGTCCCGGGGGTTGCCGCGCGATTTCCCGGCGCTCACCAGGCCGCCGACCGGACGTGTGGTTCTCGGGTCAACCGGTGAGCAGGAGCAGGGGCGTCGGCTGTCCGGGGCGCCAGTCCTGGGGTACGGCGGCGAGGGCGTCCGCGAGGGCCGCGCCGTGCAGGAAGGCGGGCCGGTGGCCGCCGACCGGCTGGGCGGTGGTGCCGTCCCAGGTGACCGGGATCAGCCGGGTGCGGCCGGGCGCGGTGCGGATGTCGCCGGTCAACGGGATGCGGGGCAGGGCGGGCAGGGGGCGGCGTACCCGGCCGGGGGCGGGGCGGCCGGTGTGGGTGAGTTCGTCGCCGGTGACCAGGACCCGTACGCGGGGGCGGGGTCGTACGGGAAGGGTGTCGTGACCGGATGCCGCGGCCGGTCCGAGCAGGGCGGGGCCGACGCGGGTGCCGGCCGGAGCCAGGGGCGAACCGGCGGAAGCGTCCTCGCCGGCGCGGCGGATGTGCTTGCCGTCGGCCAGGGGCGGCCCCCACACGAGCGTGCCGGAGCGGTCGATCCGTACCAGCGGAATCACCGCCCGCGCCCCCGCGGGAACGGGCGCCCCCGTCGAGATCTCGACCGCCTCACCCACGTCCAGCGGACCGCCGGTCCAGGCACTGCCCGCACGCACCGCGCCTCGCACCCGCCAGGGTCCGGCCCCGGGACCGACCGCGTAGCCGTCCATGGCGGCCGTGTCGAACCCCGGCATCGGCTGCGGGGTGCACAACATGTCGGCCAGCGTCAGCCCTGCGGCCCGTGCGAGGGGAACCTGCCGGGCGGGGAGCGGGACCGAGGCCTCGTGAGCGCGTTCGCGGGCGACCGCCCACGGCAGGTCGCGGCAGGAGGCGGGGGGCGCGGCTGCGGTGGCGAGGACGGTCATGGCGACCAGGCTGGCGCCGCCGTTTTACCGCCCACCGCACGCGGGGTTGCCGCTGCGGCACGGGCTGTTCACGTCCGTCCCGGCCGGGGTGTGAGGTTGGGAATCGGCACTGGACGCACCTGCGTGCCGGGGCTGAGCGTGCTCGCGCCGGTCTCGCGCCGTCCTCGACGGCGAACCCGACCACCAGGACGAGGTCCAGACTCGGGCGGCGCGGCGCTCTGCCGGCCCTCGTGTCTCACATGTGTTTGACAGCACCACCGGACATCCACCATGCTTCCATTAATTCATTAGTACAATCATGGTGGAACCGAGGAAGGCGACGTGATCGACTACCGGATCGACCGTGGCAGCGGCGTACCGGCCTATGTACAGATCGTCGAGCAGACCGAACGCGCGCTCCGGATGGGCTTCCTCAAGGTCGGGGACAAACTGCCCACCGCCAAGGAGGTGGTGGCGGCGACCGCCATCAACCCCAACACCGTGCTGCGGGCCTACCGCGACATGGAGCAGGCCGGTCTGGTCGAACTGCGCCGCGGTCTCGGAACCTTCGTGACGCGGTCACTCGCCCGGCCCGGCGCGGAGGACGACTCGCCGCTGCGCCGGGAGGTCACCGACTGGGTGGCTCGCGCCCGGGCCGCGGGCCTGGAGCGGGCCGATGTCCTTGCCCTGGTCACAGCCGTCCTGGACGCCTACGACAACGAACACGACAGCCCCACCCCGGGTGACCGGGGACGGAAGAGGAGGACGCATGACCGGGCCTGACGCGCCGGCCGCACTGCGCGCCACGGGACTCGGATTCCGGTACCGAAGGCGGGGCGGCTGGGCCCTGCGGGACTGCGAGTTCACCGTACCCGGCGGTCGTGTCGCCGCCCTCGTCGGACGCAACGGCGCCGGCAAGAGCACCCTGCTGCACCTGGCCGGCGGCCTCCTGCCAGCCGACTCCGGGGAACTGCGCGTGCTGGGCGCCGCGCCCGGCACGACCGAGGCCCGCGCCCGGGTCGCCCTGCTCACCCAGGACAAGCCGCTCTACCCCCGTTTCACCGTGGCGGACACCCTGCTGATGGGCGAGAAGCTGAACTCCTCGTGGGACCGGACGGCCGCCGAGCGGATCGTCCACGAGGGCGGCATCCCGCTCCACGCCCGCGTCGGGGAGCTGTCCCCCGGGCGCCGCACCCGCGTCGCGCTCGCCCTGGCCCTGGGCAAGCGGCCCGAACTCCTGCTGCTCGACGAGCCGTTGGCCGACCTCGACCCGGTGGCACGAGGCGAGATCATGGCGGAGCTCATGGCCGAGGCCGCCGAGCGCGGCACGAGCATCGTGCTGTCCTCGCACGTCCTGCCCGAGGTGGAGGAGACCTGCGACTGGGTGCTGGTGTTGCGCGACGGCCGCGCAGTGCTGAGCGAGGACGCCGAGGCTCTGCGCGAGAGTCACCTCGTGCTGACCGGACCCGCCGACCGGGCCGACGCCCTGGCCGCACAGCACACCGTCGTACAGCGCCGTACCGCCGGCAGACAGCTGACCGCCCTGATTCGGCGACGCGGACCACTGCGCGGCGACTGCCACATAGCAAGGCCCAGGCTGGAGGACATCCTGATCGGCTACCTCCAGGCCGAGGAAGCGCCGGGGCACCCGGCCGCGGGCGAGCGGACGGAGGCCGCGGCGTGAAGGGCTCCCTCTGGCTCGCCTGGCGCCAGCAACGCGTGCCGGCCGGCATCGGCGCGGCCGCCCTGGTCCTCACCGCGGCGATCGCCGTCTACTTCCGCTCGGGCATGCTCGACGCCCTGCGCAGCGGGCTGTTCGACCACTGCGCCACGGGACCGCTGTACTGCACCCGGTCCGACAGCGGCCTGCCCCTTCTGCTGGACGTCGAGACGCTGAAGTACCTCGGGGCGCTGAACATCGCCCTGCCTGTCGTCATCGGCGTCTTCTGGGGCGCCCCGCTGCTGGGCCGCGACCGGGAACTGGGGACACACCGCCTGATCCTCGCCCAGGGTCCGACCCGCGGTCAGTGGTTCGCCTCCCGGTTCGCCCTGGCCGCGGCGACCACGACCGTTCTCGCCGGCCTGCTCGCGGGAGTGTTCGCCTGGTGGTGGCGACCGGCCGCCGACCGCAGCTACGGACTGTTCTGGTACGACGACACGGCCCTGAGCGGCTCAGGCCCCCGCGTCGTCGCGGCCGCCCTGTTCGGCCTGGCAGCCGGCACACTCCTGGGCCTGCTGACCAGCCGGGTCCTGGCAGCGATGGGCCTGACCCTGCTGACGACCGGGCTGACGACGCTCCTGCTGGAGTGGACGCACTGGTCCCGGCTGCTGGTCCCGCCGCGCACCTACGTCAGCGCCGGCACCATCCCCAAAGCGCCGATGGGCGAGAAGTGGTCGACCGGCGACTACGGCCTGATCACGGCCTCCGGGCGGCACGACTCCGTGCTCAACTGCCCTTTCCCGTCAGGAACCCAGCTCAAGGAGTGCATGACGGCACACGGGTACGTCGCGCGCTTCTACGAAGCCAACCCGGCCGGTGACTACTGGACCTTCCAGTGGACCGACACCGCGGTCCTCGGCGGTCTGACCGTCCTGCTCACGGTCGTCACCGTGCTGCTCCTGCGCCGCCGCGTCTGACGCCATCGCCGTCATCTCCTTCACCACTCACCCGGATTCCCCTTGTCTCTGCTCATCTCTGCTCTTCTCTGCACGGAGGTCGCTTCGCCATGCCCGCCGACGCCAGGTCGCCGAAGAAGCTGCGCCACAACCGCGCCGCCCTCACCCACAACACCGGTTACGCCCTGCGCCACCCCGGCCGCGTGGTCCCGTACCTCCGCCGGGCCGGCCGGGACGCGTGGCCGCGTCTCAAGTACCCCGACCAACATCTCGCCCGACATCCTGATGGCAGGCAAGAAGACCCTCGTCGAGCGCCGCCTCCAGGACAGACTTCCGCACCTGGCGATCTCCGGCGACCTGACCCTGGACTTCCCGCCCGGTGACCACTTCGACGTCGTCCACGCGCACAGCGTCTTCTCCCACTCGCCGCTGGAGGTCATCGACCAGTGCCTCGCCCACGTCGGCCGTGTGCTGACCGAAACCGGCTTCTTCGACTTCACCGGCTCGGCGTCGAGTTCTTCTTCCTCATCAGCGGATTCGTGATCTGCATGAGCAGTTGGGGACGGACTCCCGCAGAGTTCACCGTCTCCCGGATCTCACGGCTCTTCCCTGCCTACTGGTGCGCCGTACTCCTGGGCGCCGCAGGACCTCACCGCGCAGCCTGCTCTCACTCGCACGCCGTAACCCCGTAACCCCGTAACCCCACCGAAGAAAGGGCTCGTATGCTCTTCAGCACACGTACAAGACGGTCACGCATACTCATCGCCGTCGCTACGGCGGCGGCCACCGTCCTGGCCGTCGCCGTGACTCTGGCCCTGACGGTCACGACCTACGACCACACCTCCCCGCGCGCCGCCCGAGCCAAGGCATCGGGATCGGTCACCGGAAGCGTCGACTGCCGCAAGGCGAAGTGCGTGGCACTCAGCTTCGACGGCGGTCCCAGCCCGACGACCCCCAGGCTGCTGGACATCCTCAAGCAGCAAGGGCTGCACGCCACGTTCTTCGTGCAGGGCAAGGGTCACATCTCGAAGTACCCGGACATCCTGCGCCGTATCGCGGACGAGGGGCATGAAATCGGCAATCACACCTGGAATCACCGGAGGTTGACCGACCTCGACGAGAAAGACGCCCGGCAGGAACTGACCCGGACACAGGACGCCATCGAGAGGATCACCGGCACCAGGCCCGTCCTGATGCGTCCGCCGGAGGGCCGCACCAACCGCAAAGTGGCCAAGGTCTGCCGGGAGTTGGGGCTGGCGCAGGTGTTGTGGAGCGTCACCGCCAAGGACTACGAGACGACCGACTCAGCCCTGATCACCAAGCGGGTGCTCGACCAGACCCACCGCGACGGCATCATCCTCCTGCACGACCTGCACAAGGGGACCGTGCCCGCCGTCCCCGGGATTCTCAAGGCACTCAAGCAGCGCGGCTACACCATCGTCACCGTGTCGCAGCTGCTCGCCCCCGCCAAGCCCCAGCCCGGGATGGTCTACCGGCCCTGAGCCGGCTCACCGGCGAACCCGTATGCATCCAAGGTCAGAGCGAAGGCGTCATGCCACAAGCGCGTCTGCACGTCTCGATGCGGCACCCCCGAAGCGATCAGGACGGCATCCAGGGCACGACGGTGCGTACCGTGGTCAACGAGGGCCGACACCACGCCAAGCAGCAGCACTGCGCCGTCGGATGAGGTCGTTCGGGAGAGCGCACGAGGGACAGTAGGGCGTCACACGGACCTGCGGCGAGGACGAGCAGTTGTCCGGCACCGGCGAGGTTGCGGCCCATCGCGGCGCCCATGGTGCCGGCGCCCGGGACGCTCGCGGTGAGCTCGTCGGTCATGACGTCGGCTTTCCTGCTCCAGCTCCTGCTGCGCGACAACGAGGACGTGGCTGGGTGCGCCCCCGAAGGCCGGAGGCGCACCCTGGAGCACGGGTCACTTGGCGGCGGCGCGGACCAGGCCGTCCAGCCAGGCCTGGTGGCCGTTGAGCATCGGGTTCGGACGCTCGTTCGCCAGGGCCGCGGCCGGTTCGCCGATCTGGGTCTCCTGGGTGAGGATCCGCACCCGGCCGCCGGGCAGGTCCTCCACCAGCCAGGCGTGCAGCACGTCCAGCCGCTCCTCGGGCCTGCCGTCCTGCTTCGCCGTCCAGGACAGCCGGCCCGCGACGCCGTCCGCCGGGGCCTGGAACTCGACGACATGCGCGTCCAGGGGCGGGAAGCCGAAGGTGCCGAAACTGAAGACCTGGTCGTCCTTCAGCTGCGGGCCGCCGCCCTCGGGGAAGGAGATGTCGGCGACGTTGTCGTAGTAGCCCTCCCACTCGGAGGTGTCGGTCAGGTAGTGCCAGACCCGGGCGGCCGTGAGGCCCTTGACGATCACCTCGTTGGAGACGAAGTTGTCGCCGGTGCCGGGGAGGTACTTCTCGGGCCAGTTGATCGCGTTCTGCGTGGTCATGCGGGTGTCCTTACGGTGAAGTGCGTTGTCAGGAAAGCCTCTTGAGGAGTTCGGCGGCGAGCGGGCCGGAGGAGGCCGGGTTCTGGCCGGTGACGACGTTGCGGTCGACCACGACGTGCGGGGCCCACGGCTCGCCCGCCTCGACCTTGAGGCCCGCTTCGGTCAGCCGGTCCTGCAACAGCCACCGGGCGTTGTCCGCGCTGCCGGCGAGCCGCTCCTCGGTGTTGGTGAACGCGGTGATCCGGTAGCCGGCGAACGCGTTGCTGCCGTCCTCACTGACGGCGGCGAGCAGGGCGGCCGGGCCGTGGCAGACCACGCCCACCGGCAGGCCGGACTCCACGGCGCGGGTGAGGATGCGGCCGGAGTCGGCGTCGACGGCCAGGTCCTCCATCGGGCCGTGCCCGCCGGGGACGTACACGGCGTCGAAGTCGTCGAGCCGTACGTCCGTGAGGGCGACCGGGGAGCGGAACTCCGGGGCGCCCGCCACGACCGCCCGGACCGCCACGGCGTTCTCCTCGCCGCCGTTGGCCTGCGGGGTCAGGCTGACGGGGTCGGCCGGCGGGATCACACCTCCCGGGGTGGCGACGGTGATCTCGTGGCCTGCGGCCTTGAACGCCTCGTAGGGGACGACGGCCTCGTCGGCCCAGAAGCCGGTGGGGTGTGCGGTGCCGTCGGCCAGCGTCCACCGGTCGGCACCGGTCATCACAAAAAGGATCTCCGCCATGTCTCTCCCCTGCTTCTGCCTGCATCGTCGCCACTCGGACGGGCCGCCGCCACTCGGCGACGCCTCTCACGCTAGGACGTCCACCCATCCGATCACCAATAGGGAAGTCGATTTCCCCTATCGGAAAGCCGATGGCCCGTCCGGTTAGGCTGGAGGCCATGAAGCACCACACGCACGCCACGGTCACGCCCGGGGAAGCAGGCGGCGGACAGCTCCCGCAGCACGCGGACCTCAACCTGCTGCGGACCTTTCTGGCCGTGTACCGTGCGGGGTCGTTCACGGCGGCGGCGCCGCGGCTCGGGCTCTCCCAGCCCACGGTGACCGCGCAGATCCGCACGCTGGAACAGCAGACCGGCCGCGACCTGTTCACCAGGCTGCCCCGAGGCGTGGAGCCCACGCCGTACGCCCACGAGATGGCGGGACGGATCGCCGCCCCGCTCGACGCGCTGAGCGGCCTGGAGGAGTCCGGTGCGGCCGCCGCGCCGGTACACCTGGCCGGGCCCTCGGAGCTGCTGTGCGTACGGGTCCTGCCCGCGCTCGTCCCGCTCGTCGCCGACGGCGTCCGGCTCCGTGTCGCCCAAGGACTGCCCGAGCCACTGCTGGAGGAGATGCGGGCCGGTCGCCACGACCTGGTCATCGCCACCCGGCGGCCCCGCGGCCGGGCGCTGGAGTCGGTACCGCTCGCCGACGAGGAGTACCTCCTGGTCGCGAGTCCGGTCTGGGCCGAACGCCTCGCCGGCCACCCGGAGGCGGACGACCTCTGTGCCTGCCTGCGCGAGGTGCCCATGGTGACGTACGCGGAGGACCTGCCGATCGTCCGCCGCTACTGGCGCACCGTGTTCGGCAGGCCGCTCACCGCCCGTGCCGCCGTCACCGTGCCCAACCTGTATGCGGTGCTCTCGGCGGTCAACGCGGGTGCCGGCTTCAGCGTGCTGCCCCGTTCACTGTGCCAGGAGTACCTCGACTCCGGCCGTCTCGTTCTCCTCCACGCCCCGCAGGAGCCGCCGCTCAACACGCTGTTCCTCGTCCAGCGCCCCGGCGCCGAGGCCAACCCCGACGTGCTCCGGGTACGGGACACCCTTCAGCGCACTGCCCGCGCCTGGTAGCGGCGGCGGCGTACGCCTCCCGGACGCGTCGGTCGCTGACGCGCAGGGCGAGGACGGAGGCGCCCAGGCACAGGGCGGCCAGGGTGAGGAAGGCGACCCGGTCGGCGAAGGCGGTGCCGGTGCCAGTGCCGGTCGGCGGGACGAGCGACGCCGTCAGGGTCCCGGCCAGGGCCACTCCGAAGGCGCCGGCGGTCTGCCGCTGCATGTTGAGGAGGGTGGTGGCGTCGGCCGTACGGGCGGGCGGGATCGTGACGAAGGCGGCGTTCTGGGCGCTCGCGAAGAGCAGGCCGACGGAGGTCCCGAGCAGGTACATCGACGGGTACAGGGCGACGGGATGCGGGGTGGCCGTGAGGATCGCCAGGAGGACGATGACCAGCGCGGCTCCGGCGCCGCCCGCGACCATCAGGCGGCGGGGGCCGACCCGGTCGTGGAGGCGGGGCACGATCTGGGAGGCGGTCAGCATGCCGAGCGCCTCCGGGAAGGTGGCCAGGCCCGAGTGGAGCGCGTCGTAGCCCAGGTCGGTCTGCAGGAACTGGGGGTAGAGGTACAGGACGCCCATGAAGGCGGCCCCGGTGGGCAGCAGGACCAGCTGAGTCGTGCGGAACAGCTGGTCCTCGGCCACCCGCAGATCGATCATCGGGTGGGCGGCACGCAGCTCCCACGGAACGAGCGCGGCGAGGAACGCCACGCCGCCCACCAGCGGAACCAGTGTGCCGATGCTTCCCCAGCCCCGGTCCGGGGCGCCGGTGAGGGCGTACAGGACCGCCGCGAGGCCGCCTCCCGCGAGGACGAAGCCGGGCACGTCGAAACGGGGCGCGCCCGGGCCGGGGAAGTCGGGCAGGACAGCCGACCCGAAGAGCAGGGCGAGGACGCCGACGGGCAGGTTGACGAGGAACACCCAGTGCCAGGAGGCGGTGTCCACCAGCCAGCCGCCCAGGACCGGGCCGAGGGCCGGGGCGACGGCGGTCGGCAGCATGACGTACTGCTGCGCACGCAGCCGCTCGGTCACGGGGAACGCCCGCAGCATCATCGTCATCCCGACGGGGGCGAGCAGACCACCGCCGACGCCCTGCAGCACGCGGTACCCGGTGAGCGCTTCGAGCGAGCCGGCGGTGGCGCACAGCGCGGAGGCCACGGTGAACAGCAGCAGGGCGCCCAGGGCGGTGCGCCGGGTGCCGAAGCGGTTGCCGAGCCAGCCGGAGACGGGGATGCAGACCGCGAGGGCCACGAGGTAGCCGACGTTGACGGAGCTCAGACCTGAGGTGTCGACGGCGAAGTCGCGTCCGACGGCCGGGAGGGCCACGTTGACGATCGTGGTGTCCATGATGGCCATGAAGTTCGCGGCGACGAACACACCGCAGACGGCGACCTTCGCGGGGACACGGTGACCGAACCGCGGCCCGGCCGGCCGCTCGGAGCTCACCGGCCGTGGCGGAGCCAGTGGACCTGCTCCTCGGTCAGGGTGAGGCGGCGCGCCTGGAGCGAGATGTCGATCTGGGCGGTCGTCCGCGCGCCGACGGACGGCCACACGCCGGGGTGGTGGAGGGTCCAGGCCAGCGCGACGGTCTCGGGCCGGGAGCCGAGTTGTCCGGCGAGTTCCCGGCAGCGCTGCCGTCGGGCGCGGTTGTCCTCGGTGTCGTAGGGGTCGGGCCTGCCGTGGTGTTCTTTGGGTCCGGTGCGGGCGAAGTAGCCGCGGGCCTGCGAGGACCAGCCGAGCAGGGGCAGCCGGTGTCCGCGGACGACGTCGAGGACGGCGCTGTCGGCGTGCAGGCTGCCTTCCAGCAGGGCCGGGTCTGGTTCGGCGAGGCTGAACTGGTAGCTGGCGACGGGCGTGTGGCCTCTCTCGACGAGTGCGGCGGCGAGCTCCGACAGCCGCTCGGCCCGCCAGTTGGAGACGCCGACGCGGCGGACGTGTCCGGCGTCGACGAGGCTCACGAGGGTGTCCGCGAGCTCGGCGACCGGCCGGGTGGGGTCGTCGCAGTGGTAGAGGAGGACATCGATGACCTCGACACCGAGGTTCACCAGCGCTGACCGCACGTGGGCGAGGACGGTGTCCCGGTCCAGCGGGATGTCACCGCCGGTCGTGTCGTGGCCGACCTTGGTGGCCACGCCCAGCGTGCCGGGGTTCGCGCGCAGCCACGCGCCGACCGCCGCCTCGGCCTGCCCGCCGGCGTAGCTGTGCGAGGTCTCCACCAGCAGCCCGCCGGCGTCGGCGAAGTGGGCGAGCCGCTCGGCGGTGGCCGCGGCGGGCTCCGCGCCGAACGGGCCCCCGAGGACGAAGCGGTGCGCGGCGCTCTCCATGCCGTCCTCGTCGAGGAGCCCGTCGAGCAACTGCAGCGGGGAACGGGGCATCAGGCGTCGCCCCCGGGGACCCGTCGGAAGCCGTCGACGTCGGCGAACGGCCGGGGCAGATGCGGCCGGAGCGGGACGTGGAAGGTGTTGAGCATCATCGCGGACATGCTGAAGCTGCCGATGCAGCCGATCAGGTCCAGTACCCCGTCCTCGCCGAACAGCCCGATCGCCTCGGCGTAGGTGGCGTCCGTGACGAAGTGGTCGTGGAGCATCTCGTGGGCGAAGGCGTGGAAGACGCGCTCGTCCTCCGCCTTGAAGCCGGGGTCCTCGCCCCGCGCGAGGCGGTCCAGGCAGTCGGACGGCACACCTCCCTCGACGGCCTGCTGGATGTGGGCGTTCCAGGCGGACTGGCTGTCGAAGTGCCGGGCCGCGATCAGCACGCTCAGCTCGCGCAGGCGTTGCGGGAAGCGGGACTCGTTGCGGCAGTACCGGCCGAGGTTCTCCACCCAGTGGGCGAGTTCCATGTTGCGCGCCCAGACGAGGAAGGGCGGGGGCGGTTCGACGCCCGGGCCGACGATGGTTTCGAGGAGTTCGGTCTGCTCGGGGGTGAGGCTGGTCAGCGGGGTCAGTCGCATGGTCGCGCTGCCTTTCAGGGGGAGGTGGATCACCGAGTCGCGGTCTGCGCTCACGGGAGACGACGGTGTTGGTCCGTCGGAGAGGCCCGCGCCCGGGGCAGGGCCGTCCGTGACCGCGGGCCGCGCCCGAGGGGCGTGCGGTCCCGCGGTCAGGACGGGTGTCGGGGGAGGCGCCCCGGGCACGGACGGCCGCGCCGGTGGGCCGAGGGCGAGGGCCTCTCGGCGACCGGGGAGAAGGGGGCCATGTGGTGACTCGGGCGGGGAACACCGCGGACGGGATGCTCAACCCGCTGGAGCAGGTGGACGGAGGTCGTCAGGCGGTGCGCCACCACGCGTAGTACTTGTCGCCGTAGCCGTCCATGATGTCCGCGTACTCGTGGTCCGCGTCCGGGAACTCGAAGAAGTCGTGCGGCACTTCGAGGTCGGTGAAGCGGGTGTCCAGGTCACGGATGGTGGGGGCCAGTCGGGTGTCGAGCCGACCGGACAGCAGCCGGACCTGGCTGGTGCGGCGCAGTTCGGGAGCGTTGGCGAGGACCAGGCTCCAGGGGTGGCAGAGGTCGTAGTACTCCTGGTCGCCGAAGTACGTGTTGTTGACCCGGTCCGCGGGCTCGTCCTTGAGGAGGCGCAGGATGGCGGGGGCGACCGCGGACACCTTGCCGAAGATCTTCGGGTACTTCAGGCCGAGGTGCAGGGCTCCGAAGCCGCCCATGGAGAAGCCCTCGACGGTACGGGCGGCGGCTTCGGGAATCGTCCGGTAGGTGTGGTCCATGTGCCGGACCAGGTCGAAGGCGGTGATCTGGGCGAGCGGGCGGGCGCCGTCCTTGGAGTCGACGTACCAGCCGATCGGCAGGATCTGCGGTACGACCACGATCGCCGGGGGCATCACCTCGCCTCGGATCGCCTTGTCGATCCGCGCAACCATTTCGGAACCCTGGCGGGCGTTGCCGAACCCGCCGTGCAGCCAGTAGATGACGGGGAACCGCCGGTCGGGCTCGGTCTCGTACTGCGGCGGGAGATAGAGCTGGTAGCTGCCCTGGGCGTCCGCGCTGCCGCGCGAGGGCTGCGGGTAGAGACCGAAGGTGGTGAGTTCCTGGTCTTCCTGGACCTCGTCGATCCACTGCTGTTCGATCTCTGCCATCTGCTCGGGGGTGGTGCGTACCTTGTGGACCTTCTCTGGCACGGGGGTTGTCCTCTCGGGGATGGTCGTGGTGCGGTTCCGGGGTCCTCCGAGGCAGGTGCGGCAGCCCTCCGACCCACCAACCCGGCGTTCCATTACGTGGAATGATGTATTCTCTTGTGGAACGCTCATCAGTGAAACCGTGCGACGGGAGCCTGTCAATGGTCGGGATCGAAACTGCAGAGGACTCACAGACGGGCGGCCGCGGGGGACGCAGTTCCAACGCGGGCAACGCCACCGACAAGGCGCTCAACCTGCTGGAGGCCGCCTCGGCCCCCGGCTATCCGCACCGCCTGGGAGACATCGCGGCCACCGCGGGAGTGCCCAAGGCCAGTGCGCACCGCATCCTCCAGAACCTGGTGGCGACCGGTTTCCTGGCCTCCGACGGAGCCGGAAGCTACAGCCCCGGGCCGCGGATCCGCGCGCTCGCGGCCCGGATCACCCAGGGCTGCGAGGAGGACCAGGTGATGCGGGCCGAACTCGAAGTGCTCGGCCGGCGCATCGGCCACACCGTGCACATGGGCGTGCGCACCGGGGACGCGGTGACCCTGCTGGTCAAGGTGTCCGGACCGAACGCCGTACAGGACTCCTCCCGGGTCGGCCAGCAACTCGCGCTGCACACCACCGCCATCGGCAAGTGCGTCCTCGCCGGTCTGGCCGACGGGGAACTCACCGCTCTGGTGGACAGATCGGGGCTGCCGCCGCGTACGGAGAAGTCCCTCACCGACCTCGCCGGACTGCGCGCGGAACTCGCCAAGGTGCGCGAGCAGGGTTTCGCCCTGGACGACGAGGAGAACGAACTCGGCGTACGCTGCCTGGCCGTACCGGTCCGCGACGCCAAGGGCGCGGTCGTCGGCGCGGTCAACGTCTCGACGATCACCTTCCTGGAAACACGGGAGGCACTGGTGGGCTGGGCCGACACCGTGCGTACGACGGCGGAGGCGCTGCACGGCCTGCTGGGCTGACGCCCGCCTCTACAACCCCGCCTGTACAACAAGGTCCGGTGTGTACACCAGTCCATGATCCGCACGCTTATCTTTCGCGGCCGGCACCCAATTCCCCTTGCACGGATGCTGGACAGCAGGGCCCCGTTTCATCAGGGTTACACCACTGGGCCGATCGCGTCTCGTCCGCACTGCGGCCGAAGGACGCCCAGGCCCCGGTTCACCGGCCAGCCCCCGGTGGACCGGCACCACCTCAGTACCTGAGCCTCATCCTCGCGAGCAGCGGGAGCACCTCCGGTTCGTCGCCGCTCATCTCTCAGGACCGCCGGTTTCGCACGGCCCGCTCCGGCCGGCACCGCACGACGGTCCCCCGCGACGCACCCGACCCTCCGCACCTCCCGGCCCTCCGCCGGCCGACTCGCACCCTCCGTGAACACGCGCAGGTGGCCTCCCTTCCGGGCGCCGCCCGGGCCCCGCGACCCCCTCGTCCGCGCCCGGCACGTGCAGATGTTCCTCATGACACCCAGCTGCCCGCCTTCCGGCCCCTGTTGCCCTGGCGGACCTCCCGTGGCGCAAGGAGAAGTACATGCACTCCCTCGACCGCACCTCCCGTCGGCTCACACCCAGAACACTCCGGACCGCTCGCACCGGCCTCGTCGCCGCGTGCGCCGTGCTCTCCCTGACCCTGACCGCCTGCGGCGGCGGCACGAACGCGGCCACCGGCGCCCAGGGCACCGGCAAGGCGGTGCCGGGCGACACCCTGACCGTCGCCGAGCAGCAGGCCCCGCCCACGCTCAACCCGGGCAGCCTGGACCTCGGCTTCGTCGACTTCACGATGCTGTCGTACGAGTCGCTGTTCTACCTCTCCCCCGAGGGCACCGTGCAGCCGGCGCTGGCGAAGTCCTGGAAGTACGTGGGTTCCGGCAACACCGAGCTGTCGGTCACCCTGCGCTCGGGCGTGAAGTTCGCCGACGGCGAGGCGGTCACCGCCGACGCGGTGAAGGCCTCCCTGGAGTACGCGAAGAAGGCCCAGGGCAACCAGGCGCACTACCTGACGGACGCCACCATCACGGCCACCGGCCCGCTCACCCTGACCATCAAGCTGGCCAAGGCCAACCCGATCCTGCCCACCCTGCTGACCCAGTCGTACGGCATCGGGCAGATCATCAGCCCCAAGGGCCTGGCGGCGGCCTCCAGCCTCACCCCGACCAAGACCAGCCAGGGCGCCGGGCCGTACATCTACCAACCGTCCGACAGTGTGGCCGGCGACCACTACACCTACACCGCCAACCCCGGCTACTACGACAAGTCCAAGCAGCACTACAAGAAGATCGTGATCCGGATCGTGCAGAACGGCCAGACCGCGGTCAACGCCATGAAGACCGGCCAGATCGACGTCTACAAGGGCGACTACACCTCCGCCTCCTCGGCCAAGGCCGCGGGCATGTCCACCGTCGGCCTCCCGGTGATCCTCCAGGGTCTGAGCCTGATCGACCGCAAGGGCGAGGTGTCCAAGCCGCTCGGCGACGTCCGGGTCCGCCAGGCGATCAACTACGCCATCGACCGCGACGCCGTCACCAAGGCCCTGCTCGGCTCGGCCGGGACACCGACCGTGCAGACCGTCATCAAGGGGGGCGACGGCTACTCGGCCGACCTGGCGAAGGAATACCCCTACGACCCGGCGAAGGCCAAGCAGCTGCTCAAGGAGGCCGGTTACCCCGACGGCTTCACGCTGCCCGTCCTGGCCGCCACCTTCGTCGGTTTCGACACCATGGCCGAGGCGATCGCCGGCCAGCTCTCCAAGGTCGGCATCAAGGTGAAGGTCACCGCCGTCACCAGCATCACCTCCTTCGTCGAGAACCAGACCAACCACAAGTACCCGGCGGTCTCCGGCGGGTTCACCGAGGAGCCGATGTACCTGGAGGGCCTGGACCTCTTCATGCCCGGCTCGAAGGTCTTCAACGGCTTCGGCAGCACCGCCCCCGAGCTGACCGACCTGTTCGACAAGGCGGCCGCCGCCGAGCCCGCCGAGCGCGCGAAGCTCGACCAGCAGATGCAGGAGTACCTGGTGAAGAACGCCTGGTACGCCCCGGTCGCCTTCACCCCCGTCAACTACTACGTCCGCCCCGGCATCGGCGGAGTGAAGGTCAGCGCGGGCGCCCCCTTCGTGAGCCCCCTGGCCATCTACGCCACCAAGTAAGCGCTCCGGGCGGCCCCCGGCCTGACCACGGGGGCCGCCCGGCCCGAGAAAGGAGCGAGGTGAGATGCACAGGATCCTCTTCCGCTGGCTCGTCGGCGCGGTTCCCGTGGTGTTCGGCGTGACCGTTCTGACGTTCGTCCTGACCAGCCTGGTCCCCGGCGACCCCGGCCGCACCATCCTCGGCGCGAACGCGAGTCCCGCCCAGGTCAAGGCGCTCGACGCCCAACTCGGCCTCGACCATCCGCTGCCGGTCCGCTACTGGGACTGGCTGACCGCCGCCCTGCACGGAGACCTCGGCGACTCGATCACCTCCGGCGTCCCGGTGAGCGACCAGCTCACCTCCCGCCTGGGCACCACACTGTCGCTGATCGGCGGCGCGATCCTGGTCGCGGCCGTCGCCGGCGTCGCCCTCGGTGTCCTCAGCGCGCTCAAGGGCGGCTGGCTGGGGCGGGCCGTGGACGGCATCGCGCTGGTCGGCCTCGCGGTGCCGAACTTCTGGTTCGGGCTGGTGCTGATGACCGCGTTCGCCGTGCGGCTGCCGCTCTTTCCCGTCTCCGGGTACGTGCCGTTCACCGACTCGCCGGTGCAGTGGTTCGAGTCCCTCGTCCTGCCGGTGCTCACCCTCGGAGTGCCGGCCACCGCGCCCGTGGCCAAGCAGACCAGGGACGGCGTGCTGACGCAGCTGAACCGCGACTACGTCCGTGTGCTGCGCGCCCGGGGCATCCCGGAGCGCTCGGTGATCTTCCGGCACGTGCTGCGCAACGCGGCGGCGCCCATCGTCACCGTCCTGGGCGTGGTCGTGGTGACGCTGTTCGGCGGGACCGTGCTCGCCGAGACCCTGTTCGTCATGCCGGGCCTCGGCGGCCTGGCCGTGACCGCCGCGCAGACGCAGGACATCCCGATGGTCCAGGGCGTCGCGCTCGTCTTCACGGTCACCGTGATGCTGATCAACCTCCTGATCGAAGTGGTGTACGCGATGCTCAACCCGAAGGTGCGGACATGAAGGCCCCGGCGACCGCGAGCAGGACGGCGTCCGAGAGCGGCAAGGGAGGTCCTCGACGGGGCACGGCGCAGCGCGGCTTCACCGCCCGGCTGGTGCGCAAGCCCGCCGCGGCCGCCTCCGCCGGCTACCTCCTCCTCATCGTCCTGGTGACTCTGCTGGCCGGTCCGCTCGCTCCCTACGACCCCGACGAACAGGACCTGACCGCGGCGCTGCAAGGCCCCAGCGGTGCCCACCTGCTGGGCACCGGCGAACTCGGCCGGGACGTGCTCAGCCGGCTGATGCACGGCGGGCAGATCACCCTGCTCGGCGTGCTGATCACCCTGGCCGTGTATCTGCCCCTCGGTGTCCCGGCCGGGATGATCGCGGGCTACCGGGGCGGCTGGTTCGACCGACTCGTCCTCAAGAGCGCCGACCTGATCTCCGCCGTTCCCGTGATCATCGTCCTGCTGGTGGTCCTGTCGGTCTTCACGAACAACGAGAGCGCGGCCATGGCCACCAACGGCCTGCTCGGCGCTCCCCTGTTGGCCAGGGTCGTGCGCTCGGCGACGCTCGGCGTGAAGGAGGAGCTGTACGTCCGGGCGGCGGTGGCGGGCGGCATCCGCGACCGGGTGATCATCCGGCGGCACGTCCTGCCCCGCGTCACCGGAGTGGTCCTCGTCCAGGCCTCGGTGTTCGGCGCCTACGCCGTGCTCCTGGAGACCGGGCTCGGCTTCCTCGGCCTCGGCACCACCCAGGCCAGCTGGGGCAGCATGATCGCCGAGGCGTCCAAGAACATCGGCACCGACCCGTGGCTGCTGGTCCCTTCCGGCTTCATGATCATCAGCTTCATCCTGGCGCTCGGCCTGCTCAGCGACGGTCTGCGCGACACACTCGCGGAACGGTACGCGCCCCCGGCCGACAAGCCGCCGTCCCGCCGCATGGGCCGGCCGCGGGGAGCCGCGCCCGAGCCGGTGCGGGCCGAGGTCCCGGACGCCCCGCGAGTGATCGTGGAGCCCGACCCCGACGCGCTGCTGTCGGTGCGCGGTCTGACGGTGTCCCTGCGCATCGAGGGCACGCCCACCGAGGTCATCCGGGACGTGTCGTTCGACCTGCGGGCCGGTGAGGTGCTCGGGATCGTGGGCGAGACCGGCTGCGGCAAGACCGTCACGGCCACCTCGCTGCTGGGCATGCTGCCCGCCGGCGGCGAGATCGCCTCCGGCACCGTCCTCTTCGAGGGTGCCGACCTCGCCCTCGCCGACACCGCCGCGATGCGCCGCGTACGGGGCCGTCGTATCGGATGGATCTCCCAGGACCCCGTCTCCAGCCTCGACCCGTCCTTCACCGCCGGCGCCCAGGTCGCCGAGGCAGTGCGCCTGCACACCGGCTGCTCCCGCAAGCAGGCCCGGGAGCGCACCCTGGAGCTCTTCGCGAAGGTACGACTGCCCGACCCGGCCCGGGTGGCGGGCAGCTACCCGCACCAGCTCTCCGGCGGCATGGCCCAACGGGTCGGCATCGCCGCCGCGCTGGCGGGCGACCCGGCCCTGGTGATCGCCGACGAGCCGACCACCGCGCTCGACGTGACCGTGCAGGCCGAGATCCTCGACCTGCTGCGCGAACTGCAGGCGGGCGGCACCTCCATCATCCTCATCACCCACGACTGGGGCGTGCTGGCCGATCTGTGCGACCGGGCCGTGGTGATGTACGCCGGCGAGGTCGTCGAGGAGGCCGAGGTCACCGACCTCGTCACCACGCCCGCGCACCCGTACACGGCCGGCCTGCTGGGGTCCGACCCCCACCACGCCCTGCCGGGGCAGCCGCTGCCCGCCGTCGAGGGCGCGGTGCCGCCGCCGACGCAGTGGCCGGTCGGCTGCCACTTCCAGAACCGCTGCCCGCGGGTGACCGAGGCCTGCAAGGAGAAACCCGTCGTGATCTCCCATCTGGTCGAGCTGGAACGGTCGACGCGGTGCATACGGCCGCTCGAACTGATCGGAGGGGAAGCGCATGAGTGAGCTTCTTCGGGTACGCGGCCTGGACGTCACCTACCGCCGCTCCCGGCTGCGCAGCGGCGACGTCAACGCGGTACGCGGCGTGGACCTGACCGTGGGCCGCGGCGAGACCGTCGGCCTGGTCGGCGAGTCCGGCTCCGGCAAGTCGACCATCGGCTCCGCCGTGCTGGGGCTGGTACCGGTGACCGGCGGCAGCGTCGAGTTCGACGGCGCCGACATCACGCACGCCACCCGCGCGGACCGTCGGCTGCTGGCCCGCCGGATGCAGGTGGTCTTCCAGGACCCGTACGGCTCCATGAACCCGGCGCACACGGTCGGCGACACCCTCGCCGAAGCGCTCCGCTACAACCTGGGCCTGCCCGCGGACGAGATCCGCGAGCGCGTCCTGCGCGCCCTCGGCGACGTGGGCCTGCCGCCCGGCGCCGCCCACCGCTACCCGGCCGCCTTCTCCGGCGGCCAGCGCCAACGCATCGCCATCGCACGGGCGCTGGTCATGGAGCCCGACTTCATCGTGTGCGACGAGGCGGTCAGCGCCCTCGACCTCTCGGTGCAGGCGCAGGTCCTCAACCTGCTGGCCCGCCTCAAGCAGACGCGGGGCCTGAGCTACCTCTTCATCTCCCACGACCTGGCCGTGGTGCGCTATCTCAGCGACACCGTCGTCGTCCTGTACGCAGGGCGGGTCGTCGAGCGCGGCCCGGCGGCACTGGTCGCCGACCACCCCTCCCACCCCTACACCCGGGCCCTGCTGGCGGCCGCCCCGGTCCCCGACCCGATCGCCCAGCGCCGCCGGCAGGCCGAGCGGCGCCTCGCGAGCACAGCCGGCACGACCACCACGGCCACCGGACGCGTCGGCGCGGGCTGCGCTTTCGCCGCCCGCTGTCCGTTCGCGCAGGAGACCTGCTGGTCCGACCGGCCCGAACTGGTGGAGCACGACGGGGTCGCCGTCGCCTGCCACCGCAGCGAAGAGATCGCCGCCGGTACGGCCCGGCCCCTCCGATCGCCGGCCGGAGCCGCCTGACCACCCAGCAGGCCCCGCCTCTCCCACCACCCCACCTCACAAGGAACTCGATGACCACCACCGCCCCCGCCAGCTCCTTCGACATCGCCGCGCTCCTGCCCGACGGCACGCACCTCATCGCCGGCGAATGGGTCTCCGCCCGCTCCAAAGCCGTACTGGAAGTCAGCAACCCGGCCACGGGCGCCCTGCTCGCCCGGGTGCCCCGCGGCACGGCCGAGGACGTCGACGACGCCGTACGCGCCGCCGAGGCGGCCCTGCCCGCCTGGCGTGACACCAGCCCCGCTGTGCGCGGCGAACTCCTCTACCGCTGGGCCGAGTTGGTGCGCGAGCACGACGACGACATCAACCGGCTGGAGGCCATGGAGGTCGGCCACCCCGTCGGCCCCTCCCCCATCGCCGCCCGCCTCACCTACCTCGCCGGCAAGGCCGACAAGATCTTCGGCGACACCCTGCCCACCCGCTCCCCCGACCTGCTCGGACTGACCCTGCGGGAGCCCTACGGCGTCGTCGGCGCGATCATCCCCTGGAACGCGCCCGGCCCGATGACGGTGTTCAACACGGCCGCCCCGATCGCCGCCGGCAACACGGTCGTCCTCAAGCCCGCCGAGGACGCCCCGCTGACTGCGTTGTACCTGGCCAGGCTGGCGTCGGAGGCGGGGATCCCGCCCGGCGTCCTCAACGTCGTCACCGGCTACGGCTCCGAGGCCGGCGCGGCCCTGCCCGCCCACCCCGGCATCCGCAAGATGAGCTTCACCGGATCACCGGCCACCGGCACCGCCGTGATGGAGGCCTGCGCCCGCAACCTCATACCGCTGCAACTGGAGTTGGGCGGCAAGTCCCCGCAGATCGTGCTGCCCGACGCCGACTTGACGAAGGCGGTCCCGGCGATCGTGCGCAGCATCGTCATGAACAGCGGCCAGGTCTGCGCCGCCGGCTCCCGTGTCCTGGTGCACCCCTCGCTGCACGACCGGCTCGTGACCGAGGTCGCGGACGCCTTCCGCGCCGTCCGGGTCGGACTGTGGGACCAGCCCGTCGACATGGGGCCGCTCATCAACGCCCGCCAGGAGAAAAGGGTCCTGGACTACCTGACCGTCGGACGCGAGGAGGGCGCCGAAGTGGTCGTCGGCGGCGGCAAGCTGACCGGTGCGCCGTACGACGACGGGTACTTCGTCGAACCGACCCTCTTCGACCAGGTGCGGCCCGGGATGCGCATCGCCCAGGAGGAGATCTTCGGCCCGGTGTTGTCAGTCCTCACCTACGAGGACGAGGAGGAGGCCGTCGCCATCGCCAACGGCACCCGCTACGGCCTCACCGCCACCGTCTGGACCCAGGACGTCGGACGCGCGGTACGCCTGGCCCGCCGGGTCCAGGCCGGCCAGATCGCCGTCAACACCCTGGGCGACGGCGGGCCGGCCGGAGCGATCGGCGCACCCTTCGGCGGCTACAAGCACAGCGGCTTCGGCCGCTCGATGGGCCCCGACTACCTGGAGGACTGGACGCAGGTGAAGTGCGTGGTCATCAACGCCGGCTGACGCGGGTGGCCCCGCACCGCCCGTGCACCCCGTGGGGTGTCAGCTCGGCCCGTACCGACTCCAGCAGCCCGCGTACGGCGAACCTGGCCGGTCCGTAGGCGCTGTAACCGAATATTCCGATCAGCCCCGCAGCCGACGAGACCGCCACGACGCTGCCGTGCCCGCGCTCCACCATCCCG
>NZ_JBHXLU010000096.1:0-44088 GCF_042720695.1 Streptomyces sp. NPDC058457
GCCGCGACCGGCTGACCGAGTAGTGGGGGGGGGGGCGGGGGGGGGGCGCGGCCGCCGCCCCCCCCCCCCCCACGCCCGCGAGGTGATGGGCGTGCCGGTACCGGCCGGGGCGTGACGCCGGTCAGCCCTTGCGGTCGGCCGGTGCCGCGGAGTCCGCCCCGCTCTGGGCGGACTCCTTGAAGTCGACCTTCTGCATGTGCTTGTTCATGGACTTCATCAGGCCCCAGACCGCGACGGCCATCACCGCGAAGACGATGAAGCCGAGGACTCCGGGGGTGACCTTGTTCTCGTCGACCTCCTTGGCCAGGGGGACGAGGTGCGTCAGTGCCAGGCTTGCGCTCATGTCAGGCATTGTCGCGGATGCCCGCAAAGAGGTCGTCCTCGGGGAGGGAGGTATCGACGAGGGACTTCGCCAGCTCGTACTCCTCGGTCGGCCAGACCTCCTTCTGGAGGTCCATCGGCACCTTGAACCAGCCGCCGTCCGGGTCGATCTGCGTGGCGTGCGCGATCAGGGCCTTGTCACGGATCTCGAAGAAGTCCGCGCACGGGATGTGCGTGGTCAGGGTGCGCTCGGTGCGCTCGAACTCGCTCCACCGCTTCAGCCAGTCCCCGTACGGCGACTCCAGGCCGCGCTCCAGCATGGCGTTGTGCAGCGCCTCGGTGCGCGGGCGGTTGAAGCCCTGGTTGTAGTACAGCTTCTGCGACTGGAAGACCGGCCCGAACTCGGCCTCGGGGTACTTCTCGGCGTCCGCCGCGCCCTCGAAGGCCACCATCGAGATCTTGTGGGTCATGATGTGGTCGGGGTGCGGGTAGCCGCCGTTCTCGTCGTAGGTGGTGATCACCTGCGGGCGGAACGCGCGGATCTTGCGCACCAGCTCGCCGGCCGCCTTGTCGACGTCCTCCAGGGCGAAGCAGCCCTCGGGCAGCGGCGGCAGCGGGTCGCCCTCGGGCAGGCCGGAGTCGACGAAGCCGAGCCACTCCTGCTTGACGCCGAGGATCTCGCGGGCCTCGTCCATCTCCTTCTTGCGTACCTCGTGGATGTGCTCCTCGATGTACTTGTCGCCCTGCAGCTTGGGATTGAGGATGGAGCCGCGCTCCCCGCCCGTGCAGGTCACGACCAGCACGTCCACCCCCTCGGACACGTACTTCGCCATGGTGGCCGCGCCCTTGCTCGACTCGTCGTCGGGGTGGGCGTGGACGGCCATCAGTCGCAGCTGGTCAGTCAAGACTCAATCCTTGGTAAGTCGGCGCCCCGGTAGCTCGGGGGCAATCGGCGGCTTCTATAGTGACCGAATCGGGGGGCGAATAATTCCGGGGTCCGGAGGACGATCATGAGTACCGCGAGCACGCGGCTGCCCGAGGGCCGCTACGGCAGCGCCTCGGACGAGCGCGCCGACCGCAAGCTCAAGGTCGCCGGCGCCCTGCTGGGCGCGCTGCTGCTCGTCCTGGTCGGCTACTGGGCCTACCACTATGTGGTGCAGAACAAGATCAGCGCCCAGGTCGTCACCTTCGACGCCTCGGCCGACGCGGTCAAGGTGCATCTGGAGGTCCACAAGGACTCCGGCGCCTCCGGTTACTGCACACTGCGCTCCCAGGCGGCGGACGGCTCCGAGGTGGGCCGGGCGGACTTCCACTTCACGGGTTCCGCGACCGAGATCGACAGGGTGGTCACGCTCCGTACGACGGCCCGGGGCACCACGGCGGAGCTGCTCGGCTGCCACGCCGACTGACGTCAGCCACAATACGTAGGCTCTGACCTGCGTTGACGTAATTCTGATGGCTTATGTCCTCCCCCTTCCGCCGTTGAATTGTTAGGCTCGTGGTTTCGCCCTTCCGTGAAGGAACATGCTTCTGGGTAGGGCGATGCTTTGTATTCCCAGTACCTACGAGGAGCACCTGTGACCCAGACCAGCGAGAACGTCACCTGGCTGACCCAGGAGGCGTACAACCAGCTCAAGGCCGAGCTGGAGTACCTGTCTGGTCCCGCGCGCGCCGAGGTCGTCGCCAAGATCGCGGCCGCGCGCGAGGAGGGCGACCTGCGCGAGAACGGCGGGTACCACGCGGCCAAGGAGGAGCAGGGCAAGCAGGAGCTCCGGGTGCGCCAGCTGACCCAGCTCCTGGAGACCGCCAAGGTCGGCGAGGCCCCGGCGTCGGCGGACGGCGCGGTCGCGCCCGGCATGGTGGTGACGATCGCCTTCGACGGTGACGAGGACGACACCATGACCTTCCTCCTCGCCTCCCGCGAGTACGCCAGCGCCGACGTCGAGACCTACTCCCCGCAGTCGCCCCTGGGCACCGGGGTGATCGGCCACAAGGTGGGCGAGAACGCGGAGTACGAGCTGCCCAACGGCAAGAAGGCCTCGGTGAAGATCCTGAAGGCCGAGCCCTACTCGGGCTGACGCGCACAGACACCTGCCCCCGGCGTCCGCGGGACGCCGGGGGCCTTGTCGTGCCGTGCGTCACAAAGCACTCCTAGTGCCTGACGGGACATATGCGGCCGGACGAGTGGTCCGGGAGGTACTGCGAGCGCTCCTGTGCGGTCAGGTCACGGTCGACGGCGCGGCAGATCTTCTGTATCAGAAGGTCGGGCGGGGGCACGGTGACATCCCACAGCCGGACGGTGCGGTCGTCGCCGCCGGAGGCGAGAGCGTGGCCGTCCGGGCTCGACGCCACCGCACGCACCGGCCCGGTATGCCCGTTGAGGACGGACCGGACCGTGCCGGTGGACACGTCCCACAGCCGCACGGAGTGATCGTAGCTGCCGGAGACCAGGGCGCGGCCATTCGGAGAGAACGCCACCGCATCCACCGGGCCGGTATGCCCGGCGAGGGTGGAGCGAAGCGTCCCTGTGGCCGCGTCCCACAGCCGCACGGTGCGGTCGGCGCTGCCGGAGGCGAGAGTTTGGCCGTCCGGGCTGAACGCCACGGCATACACCGGGCCGGTATGCCCGGCGAGGGTGGAGCGAAGCTTCCTTGTGGCCACGTCCCACAACCACACGTTGTCATTGAGGCCGCCGACGGCAAGGGTGCGGCCGTCCGGGCTGAACGCCACCGCCCCGAGCGCGTTGTCCGAGGAGAAGACGGCACCCATGTCCTTCTTGGCCGCCACGTCCCACAGCCGCATGGTGCTGTCCAAGCCGACCGAGGCCAGGGTGCGACCGTCCGGAGAGAACGCCACCGCATACACCTTGTCCGTATGGCCGGTCAGAGTCGCCCGCGTTCCTCCCGTGGCCACGTCCCACAGCCGCACGGTTCTGTCGAAACTGCCGGAGGCGAGGGTGTGGCCGTCCGGACTGAACGCCAGCGACTCCACAATGTCCGCATGCCCGGTCAGCGTGGCTCTCGTCCTGCGAGTGGCGACGTCCCACAACCGCACTGTGCCGTCGGCACCGCCGGTGGCGAGCAAGCGGCCGTCCGGGCTGAACGCCACCGACTGCACGGCGTCCGTATGACCGGTCAACGTGGCTCGGCTCTCTGCCGGAACGATGTTCCACAGCCGTGCTGTGCGGTCGTCGCTGCCGGAGGCGAGGGTGTGGCCGTCCGGACTGAACGCCACCGACTCCACCGCGTCGGTGTGGCCTCTGAAGACGGAGCGGACCTTGCCTGTGTCCGCGTTCCACAACCGCACCGTGCTGTCGGCGCTGCCGGCAGCGAGAAGGCGGCCGTCCGGACTGAACGTGACGGAGTCCACCCGGTCGTCAAATCCAGTCAGCGTGGTACGGCTCGTTCCCGTGGCCGCGTCCCACACCAGCACGGAGTCGTCGTCGCTGCCGGAGGCGAGGCTTCGGCCGTCCGGACTGAACGCCACCGACTCCACCACGTCTGTATGGCCCTTGAGGACGGCGCGTGGAGCGCCCGTAGCCGTGTCCCACAACCGCACGGTGTGGTCGTCGCTGCCGGAGGCGAGGGTGCGGCCGTCCGGACTGAACGCCACCGACTCCACCAGGTTGGTGTGGCCCTTGAGGACGGCGCGCGGGGCGCCGGTAGCCGTGTCCCACAACCGCACAGTGTGGTCGTCGCTGCCGGTGGCGACAGTGCGGCCGTCCGGACTGAACACCACCGACCCCACCGCGTCGGTGTGGCCCTTGAGGGTCGTGCTCATCCTGCCGGTGGCCGCATCCCACAGCCGCACGGTTCCGTCGCCGGCACTGCCTGCCACAGTACGGCTGTCGGGGCTGAACGCCACCGCGTCCACCCAGTCGGTGCTGCCCTTCAGCGTGGAGCGGTTCGTACCGGTGGCCGCATCCCACAGCCGCACCGACTGGCCGGTGCCGCCCGTGGCCAGGGTGCGGCCGTCCGGGCTGAACGCCACGCCGTACACCCGGCCGGTGCGGTCGAGGAGGGATCGCTTGAGCGGAAGTTCCGCGGCTTTGGCGAGGCTTCCGATCGCTTCGCGAGTGGCGTCTGTGCGGTAGGCGCCGACGGCCAGGAGCGCGGCACGGTCGGGCTGGGTGTCGATGAGTTCGCCGGACTCCATGGCCAGTTCCCGGGACAGTGCCTGCTGCCGTTCGGCGATCGCCGTCTGCCGCTGCCAGATGGCTCCTCCGGCCGCGACGAGGACCAGGACGAGCAGGGACGCGAGGATGGCGTTGAGCCGTCTGCTGCGCCGGATGGTCGCCTGCTGCTGGTGCTTGCCGGCCGTGAGGAAGGCGGCCATGTCTTCCGGCACAGGACGTTGCTGTGCCCATTCGAGGCCTTCCGCGAGGGCCGTTCCTCTGAGCAGATCTGCGGGATCGTTGCTCTGGGCCCAGCGGGTGCGCTGGTGACGGGTGCGTTCGAACCATTCGCGGAACCGGTGGTCCTGGGCCACCCAGTCGCGCAGAGCGGGCCAGTCGCGGATCAGTGCGTCGTGGATCAGTTCGGCCACGGGCTGTGCCGAGCCCGTCTCGGCGGGGTCGGAGATCTGCGGCGTGTAGCTGGTGATGATGCGATGCCGGACGAGGGCGGCCAGGACCTCGTCGACGGTCTCGCCGCCCTGTGACGCGTCGTGGGGGTCGGCCGCCAACTCGCGCAGTTCCTGCAGCGGGACCTGTTCCCGGATGGCGGGGATGTTGTGTTCGGGGTCGGCGGGGCGCACCAGCGAGGTGAGCATGCGCTGTGCCACGGGGCGTTGCCCGGCGGGAAGTTGTTCCAGGGCGGTGTCGCACCAGGTGGTCAGGCTGCCGGTGACTCCGCCGATGCGCCGGTAGGCGTCGTGGGTGAGGTATCCCTCGTCGCGACGCTGCCACAGCTGGCTCAGCGCCAGTTCCAGCAGCGGCAGTACGGTGACCGGTGCCCGCTTGGTGGCGGCCGCCTCCGGGGTGATGGCCAGCACGTCGGCGATGATCTGCTCGGGCAGTCCGTGCTCCAGGCGTCCGCCCGCCGCCTCCGCCGGCCGGGTGATGATGTCGCACAGATCCTGCTCGCTGAGGGTGTGGGGGATGTTGAGGAGGCCGGGTACCGCGGCTTCCAGCAGCTTGGGTGCCAGGGCCGCCTGTTGCGGGTAGAAGTCGTCGCGCATGGCCAGGATCACGCTCAGCTTGGCGCGCGATCTCACTGCCGTGGTGATCTGGTCTGTCGCGGCCAGACGGCGTTCCATGCGCCCATCGGTGGAGGGCAGCGTGAGGAGTTCCTCGAACTGGTCGATGACCAGCACGATGCGTTCCACCGCGGGCTCGGCCGCCAGTTTGCGCGTGACGGCCTCCGCGATCCCGTCATCGGCGGCACCCGGCAGCCCCGCACGTTCCAGTTCTGCCAGCAGATCCAGCCCCGGACGAGTGACCACCGGCAGCCACCTGTCGCTTCCCGGGAGCGCGCCCGCGGCCAGCTTGGGGAGGACGCCGGCCTGCACGAGCGAGGACTTGCCCGAGCCGGACGGCCCGAGAAGCAATGTCACATGGTGCCGCTGCAGGTTCGTCAACACCTGGCGCACCGCGTCCGAGCGGCCCTCGTACCACCGGGCGTGTTCCGCGGTGAACGGCTCCAGTCCTCGGTAGGGGCACACGTCCTGAAGGGTCAGTTCCGGGCAGATCCGGCGCAGGGTCTGCGTCGGGGTGACGTAGGCGATGTCCTGGCCGCGCTCGTAGGCGTCCGGGACGGTGATCTCGGTCAGCATGCCGACCACCAGGCCGGTGACCTCGTCCATGACCGGACCGCCGCTGAATCCGGTGGTCAGGTCGTTCGCGGCCGTCAACTGCAGATGACCGGGGCTGCTCACCGTGGTCGGCAGCAGATCGCCGGCGGTGCCGTAACCGAAGTGGCCGCCGGGCGGAGCCTGAGCGGGGAACCCGAACGAGCGCACCCGGTGGCCGCTGCAGCCGTCCGCGGGGCCCAGTGGCAGCGGGTGCACACCGGCCGGCATGCGGCTCAGCCGGATCATGGCCACGTCTTCGTCCTCGGGAGGCCGCCAGGGTCCCTCCAGGACCAGGCCCTCGACCCGGCGGGCGCCGTCCGCATGGGGGAAGCTCAGTGCGACCTGCTGCCCAGGCCCGACTCCGGCAGCCTCCGCCACGTGTGCGCAGGTGACCAGGAGGTCCTCGGCGACCAGAAAACCGGCTCCGGTGATCTGCTCGTCGGCGGAACCCAGGATCTGCGCCACCGCGTTCCACAGTCCCGACAAGGGGACGTGGTTCTCGCCCGTGTCGTCGACACTCATGGGATCAACCCACTCAATCACTCCCGTCGGAATGACCGGGAGCGCTCTTCCAGGTCATGGCGACCTTCAGATGACTGTTGGCGCTGCTCTTGGTGATCACGGCTCCGGCCTCCACCGCGAGGTCGACACCGAATTCGACCGTGATCTCGTCGGGGGCCGCCTTGCGCAGTTCGTCGAGCGCGGTACGCGCTGCCCGGCTGACCGAACTCAGGGCCTCCTGCAGGCTCTCCGGCAGATCGCGCACCACATCGCCGATCCGGCCTGCCTTCACCGGTCCGTCTCCCATGACAGGGGCTTCGACCAGGATGGAGCAGCCGTCCTCCAAGGCAATGCGTGCCAGCTGTACCAAGGGTCCTCCTACTTCGGGGAGTCAGGTAAATCAGCTGGGGAGGTTTTCTCCGCTTTCCACCAGTTTCTCCCCTTCTCGCTTCGGTGGCAAACGGCGGCGGAGGGGAACTCTCCATCGGCACAGAAAAGTTGACACTGAAACATTTCGCTGAATTCCGGGCGCCGGCCCGGTGCCGTGCGACAGCACCCGGGAAGAGAGGCGGCCAAGAGACTCGACCAGCGTCGCCACGACACCGATCCGACTCCCCGCCAGATTCAGGATGCGGTCCGGAACTTGGCGGGACACCTCCTCGCCGCCGGCAGAACCGAAGCCAGGCTGCCAGGTCCTACAGCGATCAGCCCGCGGCCCGGCGGTACTTGCGGACCGCCAGCGTCCGGAACATGGCGATGATCAGGACCGAGTGGATCAGCGACGCCCACACCGGGTGCTGCATCGGCCAGGCACCCGACAGGGACCGGCCGGGGTTGCCGAAGAGCACCCGGCAGGCCTGCTGGTTGCGTAGGCCCCGGCCAGCTTCCAGACCCGCGTCCGCACTTCGGAACGTGCGGCCCGGATCGCAGCGCGAGCCTTCGGGCCGGACGCGGCGAGAGCGTCGACGAGACGGGGAACCGTCGGATCGGAGGCCACCGGGCCGAACACAACCGGCTGGCCCGC
Source organism: Streptomyces sp. NPDC058457 (assembly GCF_042720695.1). Classification (NCBI taxonomy): domain Bacteria; kingdom Bacillati; phylum Actinomycetota; class Actinomycetes; order Kitasatosporales; family Streptomycetaceae; genus Streptomyces; species Streptomyces sp. NPDC058457. Next base: position 7,637 of record NZ_JBHXLU010000096.1, read on the forward strand.
AGCATGCCGACGTCGGCCAGACAGTCCCCGCCGAGTGCGACGGCCAGGGCCACATCCAGCAGGATCTTGCCCGGACCGTGCACGGCCCGAGGCCTGCGCCACGGCGTGAGAGCCGCCGATATCGCGGTGTCCAGACCGGGCTTGCGGACCGTCTCGACCAGCAGCACCGAGCCGGCCTGGGCAACCACCCCGCGACCGCCGCCCTCGACACGGACACGCGGGCAGGACCCTCTACATCTTGTCGGGTAGCCGGAGTCCATTGCTGGACCCCGGCCCCCTCAGAACCGTACGTGCACGTCATCCGCGCATACGGCTCAAGCAAGCCCCAAAGGCTCTCCGGTGTGCAGGGTTTCCTCGCGGCCGTCCGTGTATGGGCGTTGACGGCATGAGGCGTGGGTGAGGCGGAGCTGAACCCCATCCGGCGTCTTCGTCCCTTGGTAAGCGATGTGTTGGGTCTTGATCGCTTTCCGGGTGGTGCGGAGCCACTGCTCCCACTCCCTTGGGGACTGCGGGGACCGATCTGCGTGCAGGAGCAGTTGCCCGCACCGATGGCAGCGGCCCGTTTGCGTCTTCAGTAGACGCATGGTGGCCCGGTCCAGCGGCAGTGGGGCGCCCTTGCGACGGCGGTCGGCCCAGTAGTCGGCCAGAGCAGGGTCGTCCGGGGACGCCCCGCCCTTGACCAGCTGATGCCGGATGATTTTCGTCCAGGCGAACCGGACCAGGTAGGCGCCGCTGTCGCGGTCACCGAACACCCAATTGTCCTGACGTGCAGGGTTGAAGCGGCCGAAGTACCGCCTCATGATCCAGCGCCTCGGCTTCTTCGGGTGCCTGGGCAGCGCCCACCGGTAGGTGAGCTGCCACAGGTAGGCGTCCAGCGAGGCGAAGACCTCTTTGGACACCACCGTCCGGTAGTAGGCCGCCCATCCGCGAACGATCGGATTGAGCGTCCGCAGTACTGCCGCAGGCTCCGCACCGCGAAGGGCCCGGATTTCCTCCCGCAGTCTGCCCCGGATCCGCTTGACGGCCGCTTTGCTGGGCTTGATCAGCAGCTTTCCGCTTTGGTAGCGGCGCACGTTGAACCCGAGGAAGTCGAAGCCGGTTTCCGCGTGGACGATGTGTGTCTTGTCCTCGTTGAAGACCAGCCCCCGGGGCGCGAGCCACTCGGCAAGCCGTGCCTTGACCTGCTCAGCCGCAGCGCGGCTGTGGCACATCGCCACGAGGTCGTCAGCGTATCTGACCAGCACAGGAGCGTTCGGCATGATCTCTCCGGCCCGTCGGCCCGGAGGGTGATACCGCACGCCCGCAGCCATCTCCATCCCATGCAGAGCGATATTCAGCAGCACGGGGCTGATCACACCGCCCTGGGGAGTTCCCTCCTCGGTCGGTGTGAACCTCCCGCGTTCCACGACCCCGGCCTTCAGCCATTGCCGGACCAGTCCCCGGGCAGGGAAAGTGCCGAGCCCGGCCAGAAGCTGGTCGTGATCGATGCGGTCGAATGCCGCCGCCAGGTCCGCGTCCAGGATCCACACGCGCTGCGGGTTCTTGCCGCTGAGCGTATTGAAGATGACCCCGATCGCGTCATGGCAGCCCCGGCCCGGACGGAAGCCGTACGACCTCGCCTCGAACCGGGCCTCCCACTCAGGTTCCAGCGCCGCCGACACACGGGCCTGATGAGCCCGGTCGACGATGACGGGGATGCCGAGCGGGCGCCGCTTGCGTCCTCCCGCCTTCGGGATGAACACCCGCCGGACCGCGCGGGCCTGCCAGTTACTGCCGCGCTGCTGGATGAAGCGCACCAGTTCCGACTTGCCCGAGGCGGTGAGTACGACCTGATCGTCGATCCCCGCCGTCTTGCGTCCGGCGTTGACCTCCGTCACCCGCCGCACGCTGACCAGCGTGTTGCTCAGGCTCCGGAGCATCAACTTCTGCAGGTTCCTGACCTTCGCCAGGTCCCCTTCCTTCGATGCCGTGAAGATGCGTTGGCGCAGACGGCGTACGTCTTTCTCCGCCTGGTCCCAGTCGATGCCGGGCCAGTCCACGAAGCCGCCCTCCGGTCCGTTCACCCCGGCCGGGGCGTCCAACTTGTCCTTCGGTGCTGTCGCTGCTGTCATCGTCCCTCCTCACAGGCTCACCCGGCTCACGTCAGCGTCCTTTCGGACTCGGACATCGGTCCGTATCCGGCGAGTTGGCCAAAGCGGCGGCGGAGAGTCCACCGCCCGTAACTGCCTTGGTTTCCTCCGGCCTTTCGGCGTGCCGGCCTTCGCTTCTTGAGCCGTCCTTTCCCGCCGGAAACGTCAGCCTTCCTCGCGGTCGGCCCACCGCCCGTCCGGTCTGGACGGGCGGCTTCCGTCGGGGTTTCCACGTTCCGCGTGTCTGAGCTGCGACCGGGTTGGGTGCCCTCTATATCCCGGGGCGGCGGTGTCCTCCCGGGTGGCGTGAAGCATCCGCCCGGCGCCTGCCGCGTTCCAGCGGCCTGCCCTGTACCCCGCTGTCGCTTCCCACCGGCGGGGCTTTCTCTCACGAGACGTCATCGAGGGTTCACGGTTGTTCACCCGTCCGGTCTTCCCCTTGCCTGTTGCCCTCGGGTGGAACGAGGGCACTTGGGCTTGTGCCCGGAGCTTCACACCCCGCCGTTACCAGCGACGCATGTCCGGGTGGGGACAGGTCATCGGACACTGACCCGGGGCTACTCTGTCGCCGACGCCATCGCCGACCTCCTCTCCGAGAGAGCCCACTCAACACACGCGACCTCGTGTCGCACCTTCACCTGGGAAGTGCCTCTTCCGCTACCACGTACAGGACCCTCAGCAAGCCCTATCGTTGCAGCTCAGGGGCACTTTCTGCTTTCTCGATCACCTGCCGGACCATGGCGCGGTCAATGGCTTGGGAGAGGGCCAGCCTTCCGCCTTGGCCACGCCGATGGGGCAGGACACGCCCGTGCCGGCGAGCCTGTGCTGCCGTGTGCCTCATCGGCTGCCGTTTGCCGGGCTGGTCCGTCACCCCAGGAGGTGGGCAAGTGACCCGTCTCCAGCGGGATACGGGCGTTCCTGTGGCGGCAGCCGGGCCGCGGAGGTCAGGTCGCCACTGCTGGCGAGGGAGTGGATCTCATGGGCGAGCGGGGTCACGTCGCAGCCCCGAACGGGGCGCGGACAGCCACAGCAACCGGCCCTGGCCGTCGGCGAGCGCCAGGAAGAACAATCCGCGCCGCGGGGACCGTCCACAAGAAGCGCGGGACGGGTGCGGCGAGCGGGATCCGCTCGTGACCCATCAGGGCGTCCGATGGACGACAGAGTCCGTCATGAGCCGTTGAACGACCCCAGCCCTCGCAGACGGCGCTGTCGGCGCCTCTCGTGCAGCGCCCTGAGCCCGAGAGCGCGTCCTGTGCACGTGCCGGCGGGTGCTCACTGCCCGGTGAGCGATCCGTCGGCGCAGAACCCGCGCATCGGTCTGCGTGTTTTCTTCGGTCCGGCCGAGCGGCAGGCGGTCGTCGATCACCGAGTCGACGGCGGCAACGAGCCGACATTCAGGGCGACTTCCGGTCGCCAGGCAACCTGCGTCGACTTCTTACCCTTTTCACAGATGGCACACAAGCACCTCCTTCCGTGCCTGCAAGACGTGCACGACTCGTCCCGACCAGACGCAGAAAGAGCACCCATGACCAGACACCACCCCAATGCCTTACGGCGTTCGGCGGTCATCGCCGCTGCCGCCCTCACCGTCGGCGCCGCCGGAACCCTCGCCGCACCCGGCGCGGGAGCGGCGACACCGGCGGGCACGCCGAAGCTCCAACTGATCGCCGCTACCCCCGCGGTGACCGTCGACCGATGGGAAGGCGAGCCGGGGCTCTACCTGGACCTCGGCACCTACATCACGGTCGACGGGGGACCGTTCGAGCTGCGGGTGACGCGCAAGTCCTACAACGACCCCGTCGTCGCGTCGCAGGTGATCCGCTCCGGCGGCCGGACGGTGACCAAGACGCTGCCGAAGGGCCTGGTGAAGGACTTCTCGGGGCTGCCGGGCTTCCTCAAGGTCAGCATCAGCGACGAATCGGGCGCGAAGAAGGTCGACACCACGCAGTCGTTCTGCCCGAACAACCGGGCGGGCCGGATCCGGCCGGACGCCCCGGCCACCTCGAAGTACCCCGACGGTTGCTCCGACAACGCGTTCGCGCTCGGCGGGGTGTGGGGTGTCGAGAAGGGCTGGGCGGCCGCCACGTCCCAGGGCTTCCGTGGGGACGACACGATCGACCTGCCGGCCGGCGTCTACACCGCGAAGGTTTCGGTGGCGAAGAAGTATCGCGACCTGTTCGGAATACCGGACAAGACGCAGACCATCAAGGTGACGGTCCGCCAGCAGGACTCCGGCGGAGGCCAGGGTCTGGCCGGCGCCGAACGCGGGCAGAAGAGCGCGTCGAAGAGCCCGAAGCCGGCCGCCAAACGCCCGGTCGGCAAGGCGGCCGTCGCCGCCGACATGCCCAAGCCCGACCTGCGTGCCCTCCCCGCGTACGGCATCGCGATCACCGACGGGGCCGAGGGCGGAGCGGGTGCCGTCGCCGGCAAGGACTACCTCGCCTTCAGCGCCACCGTCTGGAACGGTGGCCCCTCGCCGCTGGTCGTGGACGGGTTCCGCAAGCCCGGCGCGGAGAAGATGGACGCGTACCAGTACTTCTACGACGCCAAGGGCAAGCAGGTCGGGTACACACCCACCGGCACCATGGAGTGGGACCCGCGGGAGGGCCACCAGCACTGGCACTTCAGCGACTTCGCCAGCTACCGGCTGCTCGGCGCGGACAAGAGGGAGATCGTCCGCAGCGGCAAGGAGGCGTTCTGCCTGGCCAACACCGACGCCATCGACTACACGGTGAAGAACGCCAACTGGCACCCGTACAACACCGACCTCGCCACCGCCTGCGGTGAGGAAACCGCCGTCTCGGTGCGCGAGGTGCTCGACGTCGGCAACGGCGACACCTACAGCCAGTACCGGCCCGGTCAGTCCTTCGACGTCACGGACCTGCCGAACGGCACCTACTACATCCAGGTCATCGCCAACCCGGACAACCGGCTCAAGGAGCAGAGCACGGCCAACAACGTCACGTACCGCAAGGTCGTCCTCGGCGGCACACCGGGCGCCCGCACGGTGACCGTGCCGAAGTACGGCCTCATCGACGCTCCCTGATCACCCGGCGGGCGGAGGCAGACGCCTCCGCCCGCTCACCGGCAGGACGCCGGTCGTACGGCACGACGCGTGTCCGCCGCTCCGCAACGGACCCATGATTTCGCGATGCACTTTGCCTCTCACGGGAATTCGCCTGGCGCACCGAGCTCGTCGAGGAGGACGCGATGCAGTCGGGCCCAGGCGCCCCCGGCTCCATTGGGCGAAGCGACGGGAGACGCTGAGCCATGCAGGGCCGAAGAACGGCGGCAGTTGCCGCCACGTTTAGCCCGAATTGGCCACGAAGTCGTACGGGGTACCTGGGCTTGACCTCCGTCCCGCCCAACCCGCAGCACCCACCCGGGTTTTTGCTGCTCGAAAGGTACTGCTGGTGGTAACGCTCGGCCCGGTAGATGGCGCTCGACCGATACGGCAGCCCGTGGCTACCAGCAATGTGAGCGGCCGCAGACGGGCACTTCGGAGGCCACCTCTGAGGCAGTCTGCGAGGCCTGTGCAGGACCCGGCTGCGGCGTCCGGAAGGCAACCGACGGCAACGGTGGGCAAGAAGGCGGAAGGCTCACCGCAGCCGCCTTCTCCTCGTTTCCCCCTGCCAGCGCCTCAACCACCCGATCGAGTGCCTCGCTCACCTCAGTGGGTGTGACCGCTCGAAGCCGGCGACGGAGCGGTGTCCTTGACCGTAAGAGGCAGCAACTTCTTACCGGTCGGGCCGATTTGTATGGTCGTATCCATCGCCGGACGCACCCCCCGCAGTTGAGAGAGCCCTGCTCAGCCAGCCGCCCGACGGTACTTACGGACCGCCAGCGTCCGGAAGGCCAGGATGATCACGATCGACCAGATCAGCGAGGCCCAGACCGGATGCTGCATGGGCCAGGCGTTGGATGCGTTGAAGCCCGGCGGGAGGTTGCCGAACAGTTCGCGGCACGCCTGCACGGTGGCGCTGAACGGGTTCCACTCCGCGATGTGGCGCAGGAAGGTCGGCAGGTGGTTCGCGTCCACGAATGCGTTGGAGATGAAGGTCAGCGGGAACAGCCAGATCAGACCGCCTGAGGTCGCCGCCTCGGGAGTGCGTACGGTCAGGCCGATGAGTGCGCCGATCCAGGAGAACGCGTAGCCGAGCAGCAGGAGCAGGGCGAAGCCGGCGAGTACCTTGCCGAAGTTCTCGTGCGTGCGCCAGCCGACTATCACCGCGACGACGGCCAGGACGACGAGGGTGAGTGCCGTCTGGACCAGGTCGGCGAGGGTGCGTCCGGTCAGGACCGCACCGCGGGCCATAGGTAGGGAGCGGAAGCGGTCGATCAGGCCCTTGTGCATGTCGTCGGCGATGCCCGCGCCGGCGCCCGCCGTGGCGAACGTGACGGTCTGGGCGAAGATGCCGGCCATCAGGAACTCGCGGTAGGACTGGGTGGAGCTGGACGAGCCGACCTGGATCGAGCCGCCGAACACATAGGTGAACAGCACCACGAACATGATGGGCTGGATCAGCCCGAAGATCAGCATCTCGGGAATCCGGCCCATGCGAATCAAGTTTCTGCGGGCCACGACCATGGAGTCGTTCACGGCACTCACTTCACGGCCTCCTTGCGGGCGTCCTTGCGGGTGTCCTTCTTACGGCCCTTTTCGCCGTTGCCCTCGGGCTTCTCCTCGGCCACGTGTCCGGTCAGGGACAGGAAGACGTCGTCGAGGGTGGGACGGCGCAGGGCGATGTCGTCGATCTCGATGCCCCGGGAGTCCAGCTCGCGGATGACCTCGGCGAGCAGCTTGGCGCCGCCGGTGACGGGCACGGTGAGCCTGCGGGTGTGATCCTCGACGGTGGTGTCGCCCTTGCCGAAGCCGCGCAGCACCTCGGCAGCGGTCCGGATGTGCTCGCGCTCGTGCACCACGACCTCGACGCGCTCGCCGCCGGTGCGGGCCTTTAGCTCGTCGGAGGTGCCCTGGGCGATGACCTTGCCGTGGTCGACGACCGCGATGTCGTGGGCAAGGTGGTCCGCCTCTTCCAGGTACTGGGTGGTGAGCAGCAGGGTCGTGCCGCCGGAGACCAGTTGCTGGATGACCTCCCACAGCTGCTGGCGGTTGCGGGGGTCGAGGCCGGTGGTCGGCTCGTCCATGAACATGACCGGCGGGGAGACGACGAGGGCGGCGGCGAGGTCGAGGCGGCGGCGCATGCCGCCGGAGTAGGTCTTGGTGGGGCGGTCGGCGGCGTCGGTGAGGTTGAACTGCTCCAGCAGTTCGACCGCGCGGGCCTTCGCCTGCTTGGCCCGCATCTGGTAGAGCTGGCCGACCATCTGCAGGTTCTCGCGGCCGGTGAGGTACTCGTCGACCGCCGCGAACTGTCCGGACAGGCCGATGGAGCGGCGTACGGCGTCCGGCTGCTTGAGCACGTCTATCCCGGCGACGACGGCCCTGCCGCTGTCGGGGCGGAGCAGGGTCGTCAGGCAGCGGACGGCCGTCGTCTTGCCCGCGCCGTTCGGACCGAGCAGTCCGAGGACCGTGCCTTCGGGGACGTCGAGGTCGACGCCGTCCAAAGCCCTTACGTCACCGAAGGTCTTGACCAGGCCTTCGGCATAGATGGCGCCTGGCATATGGGTCTCCACGTCGTCGAGGATTCTGCGAGAAAGAGTAGATATGCGGCCCTCGGCGCGCCTATGGTTTTCCGCCGGTGCGACGGCGGACGGGGCAGGGGCAGCCGTGACCACGCGACACACCATAACGCGATGTATCGCGTCCGTCGACGGATTTTCCCGAACGAGTGAATGAACGGTGGCTGACCTGGACGTTCACCGCCGCGAGCGGGAGCCGGGGGCTGGAGCCGGAGCCCAGAGCACCGTCGGCGGTACGGCTGCCCCCGCCGCCGCTCAGTCGATGACCGTGTAACCGGCCTCGCGCAGAGCCTGCTGGACCTCGACGCAGTGCTCCGGGCCCTTGGTCTCCAGGAGCAGCTCCACCTCCGCCTCGGTGAGTCCGAGCCGGGGGTCGGTCCTGACATGGCCCACGTCGAGGACGTTGGCGTCCGCCACCGACAACACCCCGAGGAGCGTGGCGAGGGCACCGGGACGGTCGGTCAGCCGCAACCGTACGGCCAGGTAACGGCCCTGCGCGGCCATGCCGTGCCGCAGCACCCGCTGCAGCAGCACCGGGTCGACGTTGCCGCCGGACAGCACGGCGACGACGGGTCCGGGGAAGGCGCCGGGCTCGCCCAGCAGCGCCGCGACCGGGCTGGCCCCGGCCGGTTCCACCACCATCTTGGCCCGCTCCAGGCACAGCAGCAGCGCGGCGGACAGCTGGTCCTCGCTGACCGTGCGGACCTCGTCGACCAGTTCCTCGATGATCGCGAACGGCACGTCACCCGGCCGTCCGACCTTGATGCCGTCGGCCATCGTCGCCGGGTTCGCCACCGTGACCGGGCGCCCGGCAGCCAGCGAGGGCGGATACGCGGCCGCACCCTCCGCCTGGACGCCGACGATCCGCACGTCCGGCCTGACCGCCTTGACGGCGACCGCGATCCCGGCCGCGAGACCGCCGCCGCCGACACCGACGACGATCGTGCCCACCTCGGGGCACTGGTCCAGGATCTCCAGCCCGACCGTGCCCTGACCGGCGATGATGTCCGGGTGGTCGAAGGGGTGGATGAACACCGCACCCGTCTCGGTCGCGTACTCCTGGGCGGCGGCCAGCGTCTCGTCGACCACCTGACCGTGCAGCCGCACCTCCGCGCCGTAGTCCCGGGTGGCGCTGATCTTGGGCAGCGGGGCGCCCTTGGGCATGTACACCGTCGCGTGCACACCGAGCAGCGCCGAGGCCAGCGCCACGCCCTGCGCGTGATTCCCGGCGCTCGCGGCCACGACTCCGGCGGCGCGTTCCTCGGGCAGCAGCCCGGCGATCCGGACGTAGGCGCCGCGCAGCTTGAAGGAACCGGTCCGCTGGAGGTTCTCGCACTTGAGGTGCACCGGCGAGCCGACCAGCTGGGACAGGTGCCTGCTGCTCTCCATCGCGGTCGCCCGCGCCACGCCCGTGAGCATCTTCTGGGCGCCGCGTACGTCGTCGAGGGTGACGGGGCGCAAGGAGTCAGCCGTGCTGTAGCTCATGACTCAAGTCTCGCAGTTCACAGGCCGAAGGCGCGGGTGTGACCAAGCTCCGAGACCGGTTTGCGCAGCGCCGGTACGGCTCGCCCCCTGTCCGCGTACTCTGTCCCCCACATCAGCACTCCTTTCATGAAGTGAGCTCCCCGCCATGCCCACAACACCTGAAATGTCGATGGACATGACGACCGTCGGTGACAGCGGTCTCCTCGACACGCTGCAGCACGAGGTGGCGGTGTTCGCCCGCCGTGCCGAACAGACCCGGCTGGGCGGCGTCGGGCAGGTACGCAACTCCATGGACCGCGCCGCGTATCTGCTGCTCAACCGCCTGGACAAGGAAGGCCCCATGGGGGTCAAGGCACTCGCCGCGAGCATGGGGATCGACTCGTCCACGGTCACCCGGCAGGTGGCTCCGCTGGTCGACACCGGGCTCGTCAAGCGCACCTCGCACCCCGAGGACGGCCGGGCCGTGGTGCTCCAGCTGTCCCCGCGCGGGCTGTCGCGGCTGGAGGAAGTACGTTCGTCCCGGCGCCAGTTGATGGCGGAGTTGACGCAGGACTGGGAGCCGGAGGAGCGCGAGACGTTCTGCGCGCTGCTCACCCGCTTCAACACCGCGCTGTCCGCGCGGATGGCCGTGCCGCCGGGCACGGACGCCCCGTCGGCCTCCTGACCGTCCGCATGTCGGCCTCCTGACCGTCCGCATCCGCCACGCGCGTGTGCCGCGCGGCTCTTGACCGTGGGCCCGCCCCTGGCCTCATATGAGACCGGGCCCCGTCGTACCCGTGTCCGGGGCCCCAGGGTCGGGGAGGCACGGTGCGCGATCGGCAGGTGTTGCAGGACGCCCGCCGGGCCCGGGAGTTCGAGGCGTTCGTCGCGGGCGCGGCAGGACGGCTGCTGCATGCCGCCACCCTGCTGACCGCCGAGGCGCCGGACGCCAACCCCCGCGCGCGACGCCTGCTGACCCTCGCGCTCGCGCACACGTACGCGTGCTGGGACCGGCTGCGCGGCGAGGATCCGTACGACCGGGCCCGTCAGTACCTCGCTATGCGCTTCGCGAACTCCGCGTGGCACCAGTACGGCGGCCCGCTCAGCCGCACCCGCCCGCACCCCCGCAGCGCCCTCGCCGTGCTCACGCCCCGTGAACGCCTGGTCCTGGTGCTACGGCTGTACGAGGGGGTCGCCGAGGAGCAGACGGCGGCGCTGCTCGGTCTGCCGACGGAACGCGTGCACGCCCTCTGCGACCGGGCGACGGCCACCCTGCTGCATCCGCCGCGCAAGGCGGCACCAGCGGTGCTGGGGGCGAAGGTGGCACCGTCGTGAACCGCGTCGAACGCGAGGCCGCGGCCCGGCGGCTCATGGAGCAGGCGCCGCCCCGGGTACCGCCCGACCTCTACGGCGAGGTCCTGCGCCGGGGCGGCCGGATGCTGCGGCGCCGGCGCAGGGCCCGCCGCCTGCTGTGGCTGCTGCTGTGCGCGGCTGCGGTGGCGTTCACGGTCTGGGCGGCGACGGTGCATCCGTGGGTGGAGCCGCCGTCCACGACGACTCCGCCCATCGTCGGCTGGTGAGCCGGCGGGTAGACCGACCGGACTAGCCGAGCGCCTGCTGGAGGTCTTCCAGCAGGTCGTCGACGTTCTCGATGCCCACGGACAGGCGCACCAGGTCGGCGGGCACCTCCAGGGCGGAACCGGCCGCCGAGGCGTGCGTCATCCGCCCCGGGTGCTCGATCAGGGACTCGACGCCGCCCAGGGACTCGCCGAGAGTGAACACCTTCGCGCGGTTGCAGACCTCGACGGCCGCTTCCTCGCCGCCCGTCACCTGGAAGGACACCATGCCGCCGAACGCCTTCATCTGCTTGGCGGCGGTCTCGTGCCCCGGGTGCTCGGGCAGGCCCGGGTACAGGACCCGCGTCACGCGCGCGTGCCGGCTCAGCATGTCGGCGATCTTCGTGGCGTTCTCGCTGTGCCGGTCCATGCGCACCGCGAGCGTCTTGGTGCCGCGCAGTACCAGCCACGAGTCGAACGGTCCGGCGACCGCGCCCATCGCGTTCTGGTGGTAGGCCAGCTCCTCGCCGAGCGTCTGGTCCGACACGATCAGCGCGCCGCCGACCACGTCCGAGTGACCGCCCATGTACTTCGTCAGCGAGTGCACGACGACGTCCGCGCCGAGTGAGAGCGGCTGCTGGAGGTAGGGCGTGGCGAAGGTGTTGTCGACGACCAGCCGGGCACCCGCGTCGTGGGCGACCTGGGCGACGGCGGCGATGTCGGTGATGCCGAGCAGCGGGTTGGAGGGGGTCTCCACCCAGACCGCCTTGGTCTTCGGGGTGATCGCGGCACGCACGGCGGACGGGTCGCTGGTGTCGGCCACGGACCACTCCACGCCCCACCGGGAGACGACCTTCGCGAACAGCCGGAACGTGCCGCCGTAGGCGTCGTTCGGGATGACCACGTGGTCACCGGGGCTGAGCAGCGTGCGCAGCAGGGCGTCCTCGGCCGCCAGCCCGGACGCGAACGCGAGGCCGCGCCGGCCGCCTTCCAGGGCGGCGAGGTTCTCCTCTAGGGCGGTCCTGGTGGGGTTGGCGCTACGGCTGTACTCGTAGCCGCCGCGCAGGCCGCCGACGCCGTCCTGCTTGTAGGTCGAGACCTGGTAGATCGGCGGTACGACCGCACCGGTGAGGGGGTCCGCCGTGTTGCCCGCGTGGATGGCGAGCGTCTCGAAGTGCTGACTGATGTGGTGCCTTTCGCTCATGGTTGACGAGCCTAGTGCTCCGATGGCCCCCGTGCGTCGTCCACAGGCCGGGGCAGCGGTTGTCCACAGGTCAGGGCACCGGTTGGCCAATTGTCGGCGCAGTCTGGTTCGCTTGACGCATGGCGATTCTCTGGGCCCTGATGGCGGCGCTCCTGCTGAGCTTCGCGCTGCTCCCCGTCCTGCGGCGGCGGCGCGGCATGATCGAGCAGGTGCACCCGGGCCACCCGGACGCCGCCGACCCGGCGGACTACGGCTTCGTGCGCGAGGAGGACCTGGACATCCGCATGCCGGGCCCCGACCAGGACCTGCTGGACGTCCTCGACGTCGTGCAGCACACCCAGGACTACCGGGCGGCCTCGCAGCTGCTCGCGGGCACGGAGATCGCGGGCGAGCTGCGCTGGCAGCGCGTGCAGGCCTTCGCCGGCGCGGCGGCGCTGGAGCTCAGGGAGCGGCCGGGCGGGGTCAGTGAGACGCCGGGCGGGCAGTGGCTGCGGGTCTGGCGGGCCGAGCAGCCCAAGGACGCCGGCGGCGCGGCCGTACACGCGGAGTTCCTGGTCCAGCAGGCGTGGCGGACGTCGACGCCGGGCACCGACGACTTCCGGATCATCATGGAGGAGGCCAGGGACGCCTGCGGGCAGGCGGCGCTGCTCTCCCCCGGGGACCCGGTGCCGTACGTGATCGAGCTGTCGGTGGCGCGGGGGCTGAACTACTCGCAGTCCGAGTTCGAGCAGCTGTGGCTGAGGATCCTGGACCGCGCGCCCGCGCACATGGGGGCGCATCTGGCGGCGCTGCACTACTGGTGCGAGAAGTGGCACGGCTCGCGCGAGCTGGCGTACTCCTTCGCCGAGGCCGCCGCCGCCCGCGCCCCGCAGGGCTCGCTGCTGGCCGCGATGCCGCTGTTCGCGGTCTTCGAGCACCTGCCCGAGGTGAACCTGGTGGTGAGCTTCTACCAGAGCGAGGTCGTCACCAAGGCCGTCCACGGCGCCCTGCACGCGGTGCACTCGGCGCGCCAGGACGATCCGATGCTCGCGCACGTCCGTCATCTGCTGGTCTTCTTCCTGGTGCGTTCGGAGCGCTGGGCGGAGGCCATGGGCGAGCTGATACGCGTCGACGGGCATGTGGGGGCCCTGCCGTGGACGCTGTCCGCGAACCCGGCCGCCGAGTTCGCCCTCTACCGTGCGCTGGCGGTGGCGGGGTACGAGGCGAACGGCGGGAGCCCGGCGACGCTGCACAGCTGAGGGGGCCGACAAAAAGACACGTCGTGTGTCGGCTGCGGGTGAGTGGGGGCTGGTCGCGCAGTTCCCCGCGCCCCTTACGGGGCACCTGAGTTCCGTTCGTTTTCCCCAATTCTTGGGGTCCTGTGGGGGGATCTGCCCGATGGGCGCAACTCTGCGGGCGCTGCGCGCCCTTGTTCTGCTCTGTGGTTTCTATCTGCTGAGCCTCGTCCTGCTGGCGGTGGCGGCCGTCGTCGACGTGGCGGCGGTGACGTGGGCGCCCGACGCCTTCGCCGGGAAGATCGTGATCGTCTCCCTGCTGCTGGCGATCCCGGTCGTGAGGGGCATGGCCATGCTCCGGACGCCCAGGGGCGAGGACCCGCCCGGCCTTCCGGTCACGGAGGCCGACGAGCCCCGGCTGTGGGCGCTGGTGCGGGAGCTCGCGGCGGCCACCGGCACGCGCGCGCCGGACGCCGTCGTGCTCACCGGTGACGTCAACGCGGCGGTCGGCGAGGAGCCCCGGCTGCTCGGCCTGCGTCCCGGACCCCGCCGTCTCCACCTGGGCGTGCCGCTGCTGACCGGACTGACCGAGGCCCGGCTGAAGGCCGTACTCGCCCATGAGTACGGCCACTTCACCGGCGGTGACACCCGGTTGTCGGCGCTCGCCGTGCGCGGCCGGGTGCAGATCGGGCGGACGGTCGGGCACTTCCACGCACGGGCCGACGGCAAGGAGGCGGCCGAGCGGACCCGGCAGGAGAAGGCCGCCGCCAGGCGGACCGCGAAGGGCAGGCAGGCCAGGGCGATCGACACCGCCGGGGCCGGGATCACGTACCGGCTGATGGCGGCGGTCTACACGGCGTACGCGAGGCTCTACATGCGGGCCACGCTGTCGACGGCCCGCGCGCAGGAGTACGCCGCCGACCTGGCCGCCGCGCGGATCGCCGGCCGGGACGCGACGGCGTCGGCGCTCCGCGAGATCCCCGTGCTGTCCGCCGCCCACGACTTCTACCTCGACTCGTACGCGACGCTCGGCCTGCGGGCCCGGCAACTGCCGCCGCGTGGGCAGTTCTTCGGCGGCTTCGGCCGGATGCTCACGGCGCGCGGGACGGAGTTGGCGGGACTGCGGGAGGAACTTCCTTCGGAGCCGAGATCGCCGTACGACTCGCATCCGCCGATCGCCGACCGGGTGCGGCGGATCGAGGCGCTGCCCGCCGACGGGCGCGGCGCGGAGGACGGCGGCCCGGCCCTCGCGCTGCTCGCCGACCCGGCTCGGACGCTGGCCGCGCTGGAGGACGCGGTACTGACCGACGAGGTGCGGCAGTTCGAGCGCGCCGGGGAGTGGGGGCAGTTGCTGGGTTCGTCGATGGCCGTGGGGCTGGCCTCGCTCGACACCCCGCTGCACCGGGCGCTCGCCCTCCACACGGAGGGCCGGCCGACACTGCCCGCGCTGCTCACGGTGATCGACGAGGGCCGGCTGTGGCAGCTGGCCCGGCACCTGCCGCTGTCGGACCAGGAGACGGCCGGGCGGGACCGGGAGTTCCGGGAGGCCGTACGGCCGGTGCTGCGGGACGCGCTGCAGAGCATGGTGCTGGCCGAGTTCAGCGCGCGGTCCCTGCTGCACTGGGAGTTCTCCTGGTCGCGGCCGGCGGCGGTACGGCTGCCCGGCTCCGCCTCCGACCTCGACGGCGAGGCGGGCACGGAGGCCGCGTTCCACGCCGCGGTGGCGGCCGCGCTGGCCGACCGCCCCGACACCGGCCCGCTGCGGGCACTGCTGCCGCCGGCCCCGCAGCCGGCCTGACCCGGCCGCCGGCGCGCCGAGGCTCCGGGCCGGCGGAACGGGAGAGCCGGGAGGAACGGAAGAGGCCGGAGGAACGGGAGAGCCCGGAGGAACGGGAGAGTCGCGGACGGAGAGCGCGGGGAGGAACCTGGAAGGCACGGAGGCAAGGTGGTGGCTATGGGGACGCCGTCGACGCATTTCAGCGAGAGTCCCGAGGATCCGTTCGCCCTCGGGCGTGGGGCCTCGGCCGTGCTGGACGATCGCGGCACCGTGGTCGGCTGGAGCGCACGTGCGCAGGAGTTGCTGGGCTATCCGGCCGGGAAGGTGCTCGGCCGGGCGTGGCAGGACCTCCTGGTGGACGCCGGTGACCTGCCTGTCGTCCGATCCGTCGTCGTGGCCGCCGTGAAGGCGGGGGGCTGGTTCGGTGTCCTGCCTGTCCGGCACCGTGACGGACGCCGTGTGGAGATGGGTTTCCGGGCCCGTGCGATCGCCCGGGAGGGAGGCGGTCGGGAGTGGCTCCTGGTCGGTGCCCCGGCCGCGGAGGTCATCGCCTGGCAGCGGGACCGTGCGCTGCTGGACGGCCTGTACCGCCGCTCCCCGATCGGTCTGGTCACGTACGGCCCGGACCGGACGGTGATCCGGGTCAACCGTGCGGTCGAGAAGGCGAGCGGTGTCCCGGCCGAGGCGCCGGTGGGCCACCGCCCCCGCGAGTTCATGGTCGACGAGGACGCCGGTCCGGCCGACGAGCGGGTACGGCACGTGCTGGAGACCGGCGAGCCGTTGATCTTCACCGAGCAGTCCGCCCGGGCACGCCACGATCCGGGCCGGGAACGGATCGTGTCCGTCTCGGCGTTCCGGATGGAAGACCCCTCGGGCCGGGTTCTCGGCGTGGCGGAGACGATCGAGGACGTGACCGACCGGCACCGGGCGCAACGCAGGCTCGCCCTGCTGAACGAGGCGAGCGCCCAGATCGGGACCTCGCTGGACGTGACGCAGACCGCCCGGGAACTGGCCGGGGTGGCCGTCCAGGGCCTCGCCGACTACTGCTCGGTGGACCTCCTCAAACCGGTGACGCTCGGTGACGAGCCGGTTTCCGGTACGGCAGGTCCGCTGCTCCGGGCCGCCCTCGCGCCACCGGAGCACCGGGTCCCGTTCCAGGAGGGCGATGTGGTCCCGCTGCTTCCGGAATCCCCGCAGGCACGGTGCCTGGCCGAGCGCCGTCCGATCCTCGAAGGGCTGCTGTCCCTGCGCCCCGAGTGGTACGCCATGGACCGGCGGCGGATCGAGATCGCCTCGGGTCTCGGCGTTCATTCGCTGATCGCGGTGCCCCTGGTCGCGCGCGGTCTGGTGCTGGGCGTGGTGAGCCTGTGGCGGTCGCGCAATTCGGAGCCTTTCGAGGACGACGATGCCGCGGTGGCCCAGGAGCTCTCCTCGCGTGCGGCCGTCTGCATCGACAACGCGCGCCGCTTCACGCAGCAGCAGAGCGCCGCTCTGACTCTTCGGCGCAGTCTGCTGCCGAGCGTGGCGTCCGACCTGCCGGCCGTGGAGGTGGCCTGCCGGTACCTTCCCGCCAGCGGTGAACCGGGCATCGGCGGCGACTGGTTCGACGTGATCCCGTTGTCAGGGGCGCGGGTCGCCCTCGTGGTGGGAGACGTGGTCGGGCACGGGATCCACGCGGCGGCCTCGATGGGCCGTCTGCGGGCCTCCGCGCGCACCCTGGCCAGCCTCGACCTGGAACCGGACGAGGTGGTGGCGCGGCTGGACGATCTGGTCAGCCTGCTGGCCACCGAGCTGGAGGCGAACGCCGGAGGCAACCACTCGGCGATCGAGCAGGTGCTCGGGGCCACCTGCCTCTACGCGGTCTACGACCCGGTCTCCCGGCACTGCTCCCTGGCCCGCGCCGGCCATCCGGCGCCGTTGGTGTCCACCCCGGACGGCGAGGTGACGGTGCTCGACCTGCCCGCGGGGCCGCCGCTGGGCCTGGGCGGGCTGCCGTTCGAGACGTTCGATCTCGTCCTCCCCGAGGGCAGCCTGCTCACGCTCTACACCAACGGCCTGCTGGAGGCGCGCAACGGCGACATCGACGCCGCGCTGATGGACCTGCACTCGTGTCTCACCTACACCACCGACCCGCTGGACCACACCTGCCACAGCGTGGTCGAAGCGCTGCTGCCCAAGGACCACCGCCCCACCGACGACATCGCGCTGCTCATCGCCCGTACCCGGGTGCTGCGGCCGCAGCGCGTCGCCTCGTGGCAGCTGCCCCTGGAGGCGACCGCCGCTGCCCGTGCCAGGGAGCTGACCACGGCGAAGCTGACCGAATGGGGGCTGCCCGAACTGGCCTTCACCACCGAGCTGGTCGCCAGCGAGCTCGTCACCAACGCCTACCGGTACGCGACCGGCCCCGCCACCCTGCGTCTCATCCGTACGCACTGCCTGATCTGCGAGGTGTCCGACACCAGCCACACCTCCCCGCACCTCCGGCGGGCCCTCAGCACGGACGAGGGCGGACGCGGACTCTTCCTGGTCGCGCAGCTCACGGAGCGGTGGGGCACGCGCTACACCCACGACGGCAAGACCGTCTGGACGGAGCAGCCGCTGTCGCCCGCATGACCGGAGTGCTACGGCGGATGCCTTCCACCACGTCGGACGTCTGCCGAAAATCAGTGGCCGCCCGACCACGCCGACCCCACGCTGTACGCCATGGAACAACCGCTACACGGGATCCGTGCGGCCTACGCCGAGTCCACGATCACCGTCTACCAGGCGTACTCGCCGGAGATCGGCCTGCCCGCCGTCCGCGAGGGCCGCTTCCCCGGCGCGTGGAAGCGCGACAGGATGACATGGATCAAGCCGTCGTTCCTGTGGATGATGTACCGCTGCGGCTGGGGCGCGAAAGCGGGGCAGGAAACCGTCCTCGCCGTCGAGATCAGCCGTGCCGGCTTCGAGTGGGCGCTGCGCCACGCCTGTCTGTCGAGTTACGTCCGCGGGCTGCACCCCGACCGAGCCGCCTGGCAGCGCCAGTTGAAGAGTGCGCCTGCTCGCGTGCAGTGGGACCCCGAGCGGGACCTGCGCCTCCAGCCGCTGCCGTACCGGTCCTTGCAACTGGGTCTCTCCGGAGAGGCCGTACGACGCTACGCGGACGAGTGGACGGTCGCCATCCGCGACGTGACCCCGCTCGCCCACCAGATCCACGCCCTCGTCAGCGGTGGTGACCTGGTCTCCGCGACCCGGCTGCTGCCACCGGAACGCCCTTATCCCGCTGAAGACGAATCCCTTGCCCACCTCCTGGGGTGACGGGCCGGACCACCGAACGGTGAACGACGGCCGATGGCTCACATGGCTGTACGGGCTCGCCGGCATCGGTGTCTCCTGTCCGGCAGGTGAAGTCGGGCCCCAAGGGAATCCGTGGCGACGGCGGTAGGCTGCCGTGCCATGCGGGAGACGCGCCTCGACACTGCTCGGATCCGGGCGGCTCGCCGGGTGATCGACCCGGTTTTCCTCGACACTCCGCTGTACCGCTGCGAGGCCCTGGAACCCGGCCTCGGGTGCGCGGTGAGCATCAAGCTCGAAACGGCCAACCCGGTGCGCAGCTTCAAGGCCCGTGGCACCGAGGTGGTCACGAGCCTGCTCGCCGGGCACGGGGCGCCGGCCGTGGTGTGCGCCAGCTCGGGCAACCTGGGACAGGCCCTCGCCTGGTCCGGTCGCCGCCGGGGGCTCGACGTGACCGTCGTGGCCTCCCGCTTCGCGACTGCGGCCAAACTCGATCGCATCCGCGCGTTGGGCGCCAGGCTGGAGCTGGTGGACGGCGACCACGAGATGGCCCGTGAGCGGGCGGTGGCCCTCGCACAGGACGACGGCATCCGGTTGGTCGAGGACAGCCTGGACGTCGAGACCTGCGAGGGCGCGGCGACCATCGGCCTGGAACTGGCCGCCGCCGCACCGTCGTTCGACACCGTCCTGATCGCTCTCGGCGGCGGGGCACTGGCCACCGGCGTGGGTCATGTGCTCAAGGCGCTGGCACCCGGGGTCGAGGTGATCTGTGTCCAGCCGCTGGGCGCACCGGCGATGACGTACTCGTGGCGCCGGCGGCGCGTCGTCACCACCGACTCGGCCGACACCATCGCCGACGGCGTCGCCGGCCGGTATCCCATCCCGGCCGTCCTGGACGACCTCCTCCTGGTCGCCGACGATGCCGTCCTGGTCCAGGAGGCGTCGATCGTCGCCGGTATGCGGATGCTCCTCGACCACGCCGGCCTCGTCGTCGAGCCGTCGGCCGCGCTGGGCATCGCGGCGGTCCTCGAGGACCGCGACCGCTTCGCCGGCCGGCACGTGGTCACCGTCGTGTGCGGCGGCAACGTCGACGTGGCCGCCTATCACCGCTGGGTGGGTGCGGCTCCCGTCCACAAGTCCTGAAGTCCTGAAGTCCTGAAGTCCTGAAGTCCTGAAGTCCTGAAGTCCTGACACCCGTTCGGGACGAACCGGGGGCGTCTCGCGCCTCGGGGCAGACCGGCAGCCGTCACGCCCTGAGGTGCTGCTCCCGGACGGCCTTCATGAGGCCCTCCATGGCGGACTGGGTCGCGCGGTCGCCTCCGTCGTCGATCGCCTCCAGAGCGGCGGCCGCGGCCTCACGGATCTGGTGGGGAAGCCCGTCGGCGGCCGTGAGACGGTAGGCAGCCCTACGGCGCGCCACGCGCTCGGCGGCGTCCACCGCGTCGGGGCCGGAGAGCGGGAAGACGGCTGCCCCGTATGCCGATATCCCGAGCACCACCATGTCCGCGATCCCGTCGGCGTATCCGAGCGCGGCGGCCTTGCGCCGGCCCTCCTCGATGGCGGCCATGATCCGGCGGCGGGACAGGATCGTGCCGAGAGCGCCGCCGCCCGCCAGGGAAAGGGCACAGGTGACGGCGAGGAACGGTCCGTCCCATGCGTAGCCGGTGAATCCTCCGAGGATCGAGAGTGCGACGGTCCACGCGGCCGCCGTCCGGGCGCTTATCTGCTCGGGTGCGGTGTCCATGACGGCAGTGTCCCAGCGGGTACCGCCGGTACCCGCGCGGGGTGGACCGCCGGCCGGGACGGCGGCCGCCGGTCAAGGACCCCACGAGGGTTCGAACGGGGCCGCGGCCGGCGCGGCCCGGTCGCGGAGCCTCGACTGCCCTGCCGGGCTCCGCCTTCGCCGGACTTCGCCTTCGCCGGCCGCCTCGCGGTCAGCCCTGTGCGCGGGCGGGCAACTTCCAGCCGGGGCGGGGGAAGTGGCAGGTGTAGCCGTCCGGGTAGCGCTCCAGGTAGTCCTGGTGCTCGGGCTCGGCCTCCCAGAACGGGCCGACCGGCTCCACCTCGGTGACCACCTTGCCCGGCCACAGGCCGGAGGCGTCCACGTCGGCGATCGTGTCCTCGGCGATCCGCTTCTGCTCGTCGTCCACGTAGTAGATCGCCGAGCGGTAGCTGAGGCCGATGTCGTTGCCCTGGCGGTTCCTGGTGCTCGGGTCGTGGACCTGGAAGAAGAACTCCAGGAGCGCCCGGTAGTCGGTCTTCGTGGGGTCGAAGAGGATCTCGATGGCCTCCGCGTGCGTGCCGTGGTTGCGGTACGTCGCGTTCGGCACGTCACCCCCGGTGTAGCCGACCCGGGTCGCCGTCACGCCCGGCTGCTTGCGGATCAGGTCCTGCATCCCCCAGAAACATCCGCCCGCCAGTACGGCCCTCTGCGTCTGCACAGTCATCGCGGCCCCTCCAATACTCGTCGGCCTGGTCACTCGGGCTTACCGGCTCGCACACCACCGGCGTCCGATGCCCACCCTCCTCAACGCGTGAGGGTTCCCGTCGATTCCGTGCCCCGTGCCCTGTACCCGTTCGGGCACCGCCAGGAACGCAGGCGCCGCCGGCCGGGAGGAATCCGGTCGGCAGCGCCCGGTGCGTCCGCGCAGGGCTCGCGGTCGCCGCAGAGCTCGCGGCCGGGGTCAGTGGGCCGGCTGCGGATCGGTCGCCGGGGCCGGTTCCTCGTCGAAGGTCATCTCCGGTGGGGCCTTGCGGAAGCCCCTGGTGAGGTAGGCGAGGTAGCAGACGCCGATGGCCAGCCAGATCAGACCGAGGGTGCGGGCCTTGTTGTCGAGGTGGAACAGCAGCCACACGTCGACGACGGCCCCGATCGCCGGGAGCAGGACGTACGACCACACGGCGGGACGGCGGCCCGCACGGCGTTCCCGGACGTAGGTCGCGATGACGGAGAGGTTGACGAAGGTGAAGGCGGTGAAGGCGCCGAAGTTGATGAAGGACGTGGACGTGGCGACGTTCAGGCGCAGCGCGATCAGGCCGACCGCTCCGGCGAGCAGGATGTTCAGGGCGGGGGTGTGGTACTTGGGGTGGATGCTGCCGAAGACCTTCTTGGGCAGTACCGAGTCGCGGCCCATCGCGTAGAGCAGCCGTGCCGTGCTGGCCTGCGCCGCGATCCCGGAGGCGAACTGGGCGACGATCAGGCCGGCCAGGAACACGGAGGAGAACACGTCGCCGCCGATCGCCTTGGCGATCTCGAACGCGGCGGAGCTGGAGTCGGTGAACGCGAACCCGGGGTGTGCCAGCTGGGTGGCGTAGGCGACGACGACGAAGATGCCGCCGCCGAGCAGCGCGGTCAGCATGATGGCGCGGGGGATGGTGCGCTGCGGCTCGACGGTCTCCTCGGTCAGCGTGGTGACGGCGTCGAACCCGAGGAAGGAGTAGGCGGCGATGGCGGCGCCCGCGGAGATGCCCGCGAGGCTGGTGGCGTGGTTCGCGAACGGCGTGCCGCTGACGAGCCCCGCCGCTCCCTGGTGCTGGAAGACGTGCCGCAGACAGAGCAGCGCGAAGATCGCGACGACCAGCACCTGGAAGACCATCAGCAGGTCGTTCACCCGCTCCGCGGTCTTGATGCCCCGGATGTTGAGCACGGTGGTGACGACGATGAACGCGATGATCCACACCCAGAACGGCACCGAGGGGTACTCGGCCTGGAGATAGGCCCCGCCGATGAGCCAGATGACCATGGGCAGGAAGAAGTAGTCCAGCAGGGTGGCCCAGCCGACGAGGAAGCCGATCCGGGAGTCTATGGAGCGCCGCACGTAGGTGTAGGCGGACCCGGCGACGGGGTGGGCCGCGGCCATCTTCCCGTAGCTGTGCGCCGTGAAGAGCATGGCGCCGAGGGCCAGCAGGTAGGCCGTCGGGACGGAGCCGTGGGTGCTGTCGGCGACGACGCCGTAGGTGCCCAGCACGATGATCGGGGCCATGTAGGCGAGCCCGAAGAGCACGACGGATCTGAGGGTCAGGCTGCGGGTGAGGGTGGGCGGGGAGACGGGAGCGGACATGGCGTTCCTTGTGCCGAGGGGACGGGGAGGGAGGGAGGGAGGGAGAACGGGCAGGCGGCGGTTCAGTTGTCGGCGATCCGCCAGCGGCGGGGGTCCAGGCGGCCGTCGTAGAGCGGGAGGTCGACGGGGGCGTCGGCCTCGGTGAACTGGTTCCACATGCGGTTGAGGCCCGCGGTGCCGAAGGTCCGTACGCGGGTCACGTCGTCCAGGTCGAGGACGTCGGTCAGCACGGTGGGCGCGGAGTCGGGGGCCTCGACGCGGACGCGTCCCTCGGGGTCGACGACCAGGCTGCGCCCGGTGCCGTCGGGGCCCGCGGTGTTCACGCTGACCACGTAGACCTGGTTGACGATGGCGTTGGCCCGGGCGAGGACCAGTTCCTGGGCGCGGTCCGCGGAGGTGGTCATGACCGGGTTGACGATGACCTCGGCGCCCATCCAGGCCAGGTGCCTGGCCACCTCCGGGAACCACGCGTCGTAGCAGATGGCGAAGCCGACGCGGCCGGTGTCCGGGAGGTCCAGGACGACGAAGCGGTCGCCGGGGACGTACGGCTCGAAGGGCCGCCACGGGAAGACCTTGCGGTAGTGGGCGGCGAGCCGCCCCTCGGGGGAGAAGGCGAGGGCGGTGTTGAAGAGCTCGCCGGCCGGACCGCGCTCGCAGACGGTGCCCGGGAACAGCCATACGCCCAGGTCGCCCGCGAGTTCGGCGAGCTGTCGCACGCGGGGGCCGTCGAGGGGCTCCGCCGCGTCCTGCAGCCGGCTCTCCGACTCGGCGGGCGGGCCGTCGGTGCCGCACAGATGCAGCTCCGGGTAGGCGACGAGGCGGGTCTGCGGGAAGCGCGCCAGCACTCCCCCGACGTCTTCGGCGAAGCCGGACAGCGGGTCCGTGGCCAGGCGGGGAGGGGCCTGGACCAGGGCGACGGGGAGGGGTCGGGACATGGCCAGGAAATTAACTCAATATGAGCCCTTATACAATGGTCTCATTATGAGCAGTTTTACTGGCCGCTACATTGAGGGCATGACCGGCACCCCGAACGGAACCGCACCCGCGCACCCCGAGGGGCCCGTCCTCGCCCTCAACTCGCCCAAGCTGAACGGGATCCGCCGGCTCACCGCGCTGGACACGGTGCGCGCCCGGATCGCCATGGCGGTCGACCTCGGGCTGCTCTCCCCCGGCGAGCGGCTGCCCCAGACCGACGCCATAGCCGAGGCGCTCGGCGTCGGAGAGATCACCGTGCGCCGTGCGCTGAGCACTCTGTGCACGGACGGCGTGCTGGAGCGAAGGCGCGGCCGCAACGGCGGCACCCTCGTCGCCGAGCAGCCGACCCGGGGGGTCGTCGACGCGGCCGAGGCGTACCACGGGCAGACCGCGGAGGTGCACCGCCTGATCGACGAGCGGGTCGTCCTGGAGTGCGGGATCGCCCATCTCGCGACCCACGCCGCGTCCGCCGCGGCCCTCGACGAGCTCGACCTGCTGGTCGCGGCCATGGACCGGGCGGAGAGCTGGGCGGAGTTCCACTCCTGCGACGAGCGGTTCCACCTCGCCGTGGCCCACGCCACCGGCCTCGACGCGAGCGTGCAGACCTACGGGACCGTGCTGCGCCGGCTCTACGCGTACTACCTCCCCTACCCCCTCGCCGCCCTGCGCGAGTCCAACGACGAACACCGGGCCCTGGTGGCGGCGCTCCGCGCGGGCGACGCGGCCCGGGCGGCCGACATCGCACGCCGCCACGTGGAGACCCTGCACCGGACGATGTTCGTCGGCCTGATGGGCTAGGGCCTGTCGTTTGGATCATGCCGGCGTCGCGGGGCGTGGCACCGATATTCGGTTGCCGGGCGGCGCTCCCGCGGGCTCAATGGCGTACATGGCCGACATCCAAGGCTCGTACGACGAGCTGTTCACCGCCGTGCCCACCACACTCGCCGGACTGATCGACGACGGCGACACGGGAGGTGCCGTGGCCGTCTTCGTGGACGGGGAGCCCGTGGTGGACGTGTGGGCCGGTTTCGCCGATGCCGGCCGGACCCGGGCGTGGGAGCGGGACACGATCGTCAGCGTGTTCTCCGTGACCAAGACGATGACCGCGCTGTGCGCGCTCGTCCTGATCGACCGGGGCGAGCTGGATCCGGACGCGCCGGTCGCCCGGTACTGGCCGGAGTTCGCCGCGGCCGGCAAGGAGAACGTGCTGGTGCGGCATCTGCTGTCGCACACCGCCGGGCTGCCCGACTGGGAGGGGCCGGTCGAGGAGCTGTACGACTGGACGGCCGCCACGGCCCGGCTCGCCGGGCAGGCCCCGCAGTGGGAGCCGGGGACCGCGGCCGGGTACCACTCGCTCACCCAGGGGTTCCTGGTGGGCGAGGTGATGCGCCGGATCACCGGGCGGAGCGTGGGCGAGTTCTTCGCGGCGGAGGTGGCCGGGCCACTGGGCGCGGACTTCCACATCGGCCTCGGCCCCGAGCACGACCCGCGGGTGACGCCGACCGTCCCGCCGCCGGGCGAGGACGAGGACTACACGGCCGGCGCACCGGGCCGCGACGCGGCCCCCGCCGCACCCACCGCCGCAACCCCCGTCCGCGTCCGGGACGGCAACAGCCTCGCCTGGCGCCGCGCGCAGATCCCCGCGGCGAGCGGCTACGGCAACGCCCGCTCGGTCGCCCTCGTCCAGTCGGTGCTCGCCTGCGGCGGAACCGTCGGCGGGGTGCGGGTGCTGTCCCCCGAGGGGTGCGAGCGGGCGCGGCAGCCGCAGTTCGAAGGTGAGGACCGCGTGCTCGGCATGCCGACCCGGTACGGCCTCGGCTACGGCCTCTTCGGCAGCGCCCTCGGCTGGGGCGGCTGGGGCGGCGCGCTCGTCTGGGCGGACCCCGACGAGCGGCTGGCGATCGCGTACGTGACGAACCAGATGCGCGATCCCGCCGCCGACAACCGGGGCATCGAGCTGATCATGGCCGCCCAGGACGGCATCAGGGGACTGCGGGCCTGAACGGGCCCGGAGCGCGGGAGGGACCTCTTCGTGGGTGACGGGACTTCTCTGATCGGCGGCGGCTGGGAGGCGCCCGAGGTGTACGGGCCGTTGCTGCGGGCCTCGGGGGGCGGCCGTATCGGGTGTGTGATCGTCGACGAGGGGGACGGCGAGGCGCAGTTCGCGCGGTACGCGGAGGCGTTGCGGAGCGCGGGCGCGGGGGCCGGGGCGGCGGTGCCGCTGCTGGTGCCGCTCGGGGAGCGGTTCGAGCCGGACTCCCTGCTGAAGGACGGCCTGCTGAAGGACGGTCTGGGCGGGCTGCTGGTGTGCGGTGGGCTCACGCCCGCGTACCAGGACGCGTTCGCGGAGTGTGCCGGGCGGCTGGCCGGGCTGCTCGCCGAACGCGGCATCCCCTACGCCGGGTTCTCCGCCGGTGCCGTGCTCGCCGCCCGGCGGGCCGTGGTCGGCGGCTGGCTGGCGGACGGTGTTCCGGTCTGCCCGCCGGACACCGCCGAGGATCTCGAAGAGGTCGAGGTACGGCCGGGGCTCGGTCTCGTGCCCTTCGCGGTGGAGGTGCACTCGGCCCAGTGGGGCACGCTGGGGCGGCTGGTCGCGGCCGTGTCGCGGGGGTCGGTGCCGTACGGCGTGGCGATCGACGAGAACACCGTGCTGGAGGTGACCGGAGCGACGGGCCGGGTCGGCGGGCGCGGGCGCGTCCATGTCGTACGGCCCTCGGGCGCCGCGGCGGGTGCGGTCGTACGGTCGTACGCGCCCGGCGAGTCCGTCCGGCTGGGTCAGCCGCCGCCGTAGGGGCGGGTGAGGATCTCCAGGCGGTGGCCGTCGGGGTCGTCGAAGTAGGTGCCGCGGCCGCCGTCGTTGGTGTTGATCTCGCCGGGACGGCTGTGGGAGGGGTCGGCCCAGTAGCTGACGCCGGCCGCCCGGACGCGGGTGAAGATCTCGTCGAAGTCGTCCTCGGAGACCAGGAAGGCGTAGTGCTGCGGCGGGATGTCCCCGGGGGTGTCCATGAAGTCGAGGGTGACGCCGTTCGGCAGTGCGACCGGTACGAACGGGCCGTAGTCCGGGCTGACTTGCAGTCCGAGGATGTCGGCGAGGAACCGGGCCGACGCGTGCTTGTCGTGTGCGGCGACGATGGTGTGGTTCAGGTTCACGGTCATCGTGGGACCTCCTCCTGTCCAACGTACTCCCGGTACCAGCTAAGGTAAGGCTCGCCTTAGTCATTGATCGGGAGAGGTAGTCGTGCGTGCGTTGAGGTTGAGGACCGTCCTGGCCGTGTCCGCCGTGTCCGTGGCCGGCGGTCTGCTGGCCGGCTGCTCGTCGTCCGGCGGTGACGGCGATGCCGGTACCGCCCACGGCGACGGGACCGTGAACAAGGTCGCCGGCGCCTCCGAGGGCCCCTCCGCCGCGCCGAGCGCCCTCGCCGACGGGATGGGCTCCGACACCGACACCGACGGCGTCTTCCCGCGCACGGTCACCCACTTCGAGGGCGAGACCACCATCAAAGCCGAGCCGAAGCGGATCGCGGTGCTCAGCACCGGGCAGCTCGACGACCTGCTCACCCTCGGCATCGTCCCGACCGCCGGCACCCGCGCCGAGAACGCCGGACTGGTCCCCGACTACCTCGCCGACGCCTTCCCGCGGGACAAGAAGAAGCTCGCCGCGATGACCGACGTGGGCACCCGCCAGTCCCCCAACCTGGAGTCGCTGGCCGCCGCGAAGCCCGACCTGATCCTGGTCAACGACTCGCTCGGCGACCTCTACCCCCAGCTGTCGAAGATCGCGCCCACCGTGGTCACCGCCGGCCAGGGCATCAACTGGAAGCGCGACCTGCTGCTGGTCGGGGACGCGGTCGGCGAAGGGCAGAAGGCGCAGAACCTGCTCACCGACATCGTCGACAACGCGAAGGCCGGCGGATCCGCCCTGAACGGCTCTGCCACCGTCTCCATGGTCCGCTTCACGCCCGACCGCACCCGGATGTTCGGCGTGTCCTCCTTCACCGGCTCGATAGCCGTCGACATGGGCCTCTCCCGCCCCAAGTCGCAGCAGTTCAACGCCATTTCGCAGGACATCAGCGCGGAGAAGGTCGACACCGCCGACGGTGACTGGATCTTCTACTCCGTGCAGGGCGACGCGGCGAAGACGGACGCGGCGACCGTGCTCGCCGGGCCGCTGTGGAAGTCCATGAAGGCGGTCGGGGCCGGGCACGCCGTGCAGGTCGACGACGACCCCTGGTACCTCAACGCCGGTCCCACGGCCGCGCGTCTGGTGGTACGTCAGCTCGCCGAGCACCTCCGGTAAGTGCGCCGCGCCCTCGTCTGGCCGACGGCCGCCCTCGTGGTGGCCGTCGTCGCCGTGCTCAGCCTCGCGGTCGGCACCCGTGCCGTACCGCCGACGACCGTCCTGGATGCCCTGCTGCACGGCGGGTCCTCCCCCGACGCGCTCGTCGTCCGCTCCCTCCGCCTGCCCCGCACCGAGGTCGGCCTCACCGCGGGCGCCGCGCTCGGGCTCGCCGGTGCCACGCTCCAGGCGGTCACCCGCAACCCGCTCGCCGACCCCGGCATCCTCGGCCTGAGCCAGGGGGCGGCGGCCGGGGTCGTGCTCGCCATCGTCCTCGGCGGCTCCGGGTACGGCTTCGGGGCCTACGTCTGGTACGCCTTCACCGGCGCCGTCGTCGCCGCGTGCCTGGTGTACGGCATCGCGGCGCGGGGGTGGGGCGGGGCGTCCCCGGTGAAGCTGGCGCTGGCCGGCACCGCCCTGTCCGCGATGACCGCGGGCGCCACGACGGTCGTCCTCACCTCCAGCTCCGCCACCCTCGACCAGTTCCGGTTCTGGCAGGTGGGGGCGCTCAGCGGCCGGGACGCGGGGACGGTCGTACGGATGCTGCCGTTCCTGGCGGTGGGCGCCGTGCTGGTGCTGTCCTGTGCCCGGGGGCTGGACGCGCTGGCCCTCGGCGACGAGACGGCGCGTGCGCTGGGGCACCGGGTGCATGTCGTACGGGGGTGCGCGGCACTGGGGGCGACCCTGCTGACCGCGTCCGCGGTGGCGGCGGCCGGGCCGATCGCGTTCGTGGGGCTGGTGGTGCCGCATCTGGCGCGGCGGTCGGTCAGGGGCGGGGGGTACGGGCGGGTGCTGCCGCTGTCGGCGCTGCTGGGAGCGGGATTGCTGGTCGGGGCCGATGTGGTGGGCCGGGTGGTGCGGGCTCCTGCGGAGGTGCCGGCCGGGGTGATGACGGCGTTGGTGGGGGTACCGGTGCTGGTGGCCCTGGTACGGAGGAAAGGTGCCGTGACGTGAGCCGTACCCGGGGCTGGAGCCGGGGGGTGGGGACGCTTACCGGCGCTGGCCGGGTGCCTCCCCCAGCCTTCGGCCGGGGGGACCCCCAGCGCCCACCCGTGCCGCCCTGCGGCACGCCTGCCCGCAGCTGGGTCAGCTGACAAGGCACCCGCGCCGGAGCGCCCCGTAAGGGGCGCGGGGAACTGCGCGACCAGCCCCCACCCACCCGCAGCCGACGATCAAGCCGCCCCACCCCGAAACCCTCCAGGAGTCACCATGTACGAACTCAGAAACGTCACCAAGCTCTACACACGCGGCAAGGACACCGTCCGCGCCCTCGACGGCATCGACCTCACCATCGCCGACGGCGACCGCCTGGTCATCCAGGGCCCCACCGGCGGCGGCAAGTCCACCCTCCTGCAGATGCTGGGCGGCCTGGACCGGCCGACGTCCGGTGAAGTCGTCCTGGACGGCACCGACCTGGCCAAGCTCTCCGAGGCCAAGCTGACCCGGGTCCGCAGCGAGAACATCGGTTTCGTCTTCCAGTCCTTCAACCTGATCCCGACGCTCACCGCCCAGGAGAACGTCGAGACCGCCCTCGTCCCGCTCGGCGTCAAGACCAAGGAACGGCGCGAACGCGCCGCCGAGGCGCTGTCGTCGGTCGGTCTCGGCGAGCGCCTCGGCCACCTCCCCGGCGAACTGTCCGGCGGCCAGCAGCAGCGCGTCGCCATCGCCCGGGCCCTGGTCAAGCACCCCAAGGTGCTGCTCGCCGACGAGCCCACCGGCAACCTCGACGAGGGCATGCGCGACGAGATCATGGACGTACTGGAGCGCATGTGGAAGGAGCACGGGCTGACCTTCATCATGGTCACCCACGACTCCGCGATCGCGAAGAAGGCCCCGCGCCTCGCGACCATCCGCAAGGGCAAGATCACCGTCAAGGAGAACGCCGGCGCGTAACACCGGCGCGCCGCGTAGAACCACGCGGTTGTGTAACGGTGTTCACCCCGGCGCGTAACAGTTGTCCCGCACTCTTCTTACCAGCCCCTCATCTATTGAGCCCGCTGATCACCCCCCGGCATACTCCGTATTCCGGGGGGTTGACGTATGTGCGTACGGGACTGCCCCCGGCCGGGTGAACGGGGAATTCGCCCGGCACACCGTCTCCTGGGGGAGTCTTGCGCAGACAAGTGAAAAGAGCTGCCGCGGCCACCGTGGCCACAGCGGCAGCCGTCGCGCTCGCCGCGGGCATGACCAGCCCGGCGTCCGCGAAGCCGGAACAGCGCACCGCCTCGGCCGCCGCTGCCTCTTCGCTCACCGCCAAGCACCACGTCACCCTGATCACCGGCGACCGGGTCGCCCTGGACGCCAAGGGCCGCGTCGTCGGCCTGGAGCGGGCCAAGGGGCGCCAGCACATACCCTTCCGGATCAGCAAGGTCGACGGGCACACCCTCGTCGTCCCCGGTGACGCCGTCCAGCTGGTGGCCTCCGGCAAGCTGGACCAACGGCTCTTCGACGTCACCGAGTTGAACAAGGCGGCGACCCGCAAGGCGCAGAAGAACGGCCTCAAGGTCATCGTCGGGTACAGCGGCGCCGCCTCGGCCACCAAGGCCGACGTGCGGGACGCGGGCACCCTGCGGCACAGCCTCAAGACGCTCAACGCCGACGCCGTGCAGACCCCGGTCAAGGACACGCCGGAGCTCTGGGACGCGGTCACCAACGGGAACAAGGCCGCCTCCGGCATCGCGCACGTCTGGCTCGACGGCGTCCGCAAGGCCAGCCTGGACAAGTCCGTGCCGCAGATCGGCGCGCCCACGGCCTGGAAGGCCGGCTACACCGGCAAGGGCGTCAAGATCGCCGTTCTCGACACCGGTGTCGACACGACCCACCCGGACCTCAAGGACCAGGTGATCGAGTCCAAGAACTTCAGCGCGGCCGCCGACGCCACCGACCACTTCGGCCACGGCACGCACGTCGCGTCCATCGCGGCGGGCACCGGCGCCAAGTCGCACGGCAAGTACACGGGTGTCGCGCCCGGCGCGAAGATCCTCAACGGCAAGGTCCTGGACGACACCGGCTCCGGTGACGACTCCGGCATCCTCGCCGGCATGGAGTGGGCGGCGGCCGAGGGCGCCGACATCGTCAACCTCAGCCTCGGCGGCTACGACACCCCGGAGATCGACCCGCTCGAAGCCGAGGTCAACAAGCTCTCCACCGAGAAGGGCATCCTGTTCGCGATCGCCGCGGGCAACGAGGGCCCCGAGTCGATCGGTTCGCCCGGCAGCGCGGCCGCCGCGCTCACCGTCGGCGCCGTCGACGGCAACGACAAGCTGGCCGACTTCTCCTCCACCGGCCCCGCCGCCGACGGCTCCATCAAGCCGGACGTCACCGCGCCCGGCGTCGACATCACCGCGGCCGCGGCCAAGGGCAGCGTCATCGACCAGGAGGTCGGCGAGAACCCGCCCGGCTACCTGACCATCTCCGGTACGTCGATGGCGACCCCGCATGTCGCGGGCGCCGCCGCGATCCTGAAGCAGGAGCACCCCGACTGGGGCTACCAGGAGCTGAAGGCGGCCCTGACCGGCTCCGCGAAGGGCGGCAAGTACACGCCGTTCGAGCAGGGCTCGGGCCGGATCGCCGTCGACAAGGCCATCAAGCAGACCGTGCTCGCCGACCCGGTGTCGGTGAACTTCGGTGTGCAGCAGTGGCCGCACACCGACGACACCCCGGTCACCAAGCAGCTGACCTACCGCAACACCGGCACCAAGGACGTCACCCTCAGCCTCGCCGCGACCGGCACCGACCCCAAGGGCGCGGCGGCCCCGGCCGGCTTCTTCAAGCTCGGCGCGACCAAGGTGACCGTCCCGGCGGGCGGCACGGCCGCCGTCGGCGTCACCGTCAACACCAAGCTGGGCGGCACCCTCGACGGCGCCTACTCGGCATACGTCACGGCGACCGGCGGCGGGCAGAGCATCCGCACGGCGGCCGCGGTCACGCGTGAGGTGCAGTCGTACACCGTCACCGTCAAGCACATCGGGCGCGACGGCAACCCGACCGGTGTCTACAGCACCGACCTCGCGGGCTACTCGGGCCTCGGCAACGGCCGCGACTACGTCGTGCCGGTCTCCGACTCCGGTACCGCCAGCTTCCGGGTGCCGAAGGGCACGTACCTGCTCGACGCCTGGATCGCCAAGGACTTCACCACCTTCGACGGCGGTCTCGACTGGCTGGTCAACCCGAAGCTGAGCGTCACCAAGGACCTCACGCTCACCATCGACGCCCGCACCACCAAGGCCGCCGACATCACCGTGCCGGACGCCCAGGCAACCCCGCACTCGGCGACGGTCGACTACATGTACGACCCGGCCGGCATCGGGTTCGGGGTCGGCTTCGACACCTTCGCCAACATCCGGATCGCACCGCTGGGCGGCGAGGTCGCGAGCGGTCTGACCCAGACCTGGAGCGGCCAGTTCACCAAGGGCGCCGACGAGGAGTACGACGTCGCCACCAGCGCCCAGGTCAAGAAGCTCCAGGGCGACAAGGTCCGGCACTTCAAGACCGGTGAGCTCGCCACGGTCAAGAACGCCGTCGGCGCCTCCGCCCCGAACAAGACCGGCTCGGTCGCGCCGTGGGGCGTGGTCGGCGAGGACCTCGTCATGGGCGACGCGGTCGAGCAGAAGCTGCCCGGCACCCGCACCTTCCACGTCTCCACCGTGGACAACGCCCAGTGGGCCTTCGACGCCACGCAGTACTCCGGCCACGACGCCCAGGGCCTGCCGATCGCCGACGCCTTCTACACGCTGGGCGACCCGAAGACGTACAAGGCGGGCAAGTCCTACCGGAACACCTTCAACACGGCGGTCTTCGGCCCGCACCTGACGTCCGAGTACGGCCTGTACCGCGACGGCAACCAGATCTTCGGCATCGTCCCGCTGTTCTCCGACGGCGCCAAGCACGCCGGGTCCTCCGACTTCCTGTCGGTGAACACCACCCTCTACCGCAACGGCACCAAGGTGGGCTCCAACCAGGACCCGCTGTTCGGCGACGGCGTCTTCAACGTGCCGTCCGGTGACGCCGAGTACAAGCTGACCACCTCGGTCATCCGCTCGGTCAAGGTCGCCGCCGCCTCCACCCGGATCGACGCGAGCTGGACCTTCCACTCGAAGAAGCCGGGCAGCAACACCGTGCTGGCCCAGCTCCCGGCCTCCACCGTCCACTTCGGCGCCAAGACCGGCCTGGACAGCCGCGTCGAGGCGGGCAAGAAGGTCACCTTCCCGGTCACCGTCGAGGGCGCGGCCGCCGGCCGCAACCTGAAGTCCCTCGCGGTCTGGGTGTCGTACGACTACGGCCAGACCTGGAAGAAGCTGACCGTCAGCCACGGCAAGATCACCGTCAAGAACCCGGCCAAGGGCAAGGCCATCTCGTTCCACGCCAAGATCGCCGACAAGAAGGGCAACAAGTCGACGATCTCCATCTACAACGCGTACTACGCCAAGTGAGCGCGTCGGCCGCCGAGTAGAACCCAGCGAGCGGCCCGTCGGAAGCGCGGCTTCCGGCGGGCCGTTCTCCATGTCGTCGATCAGGGGGCCGGGGCGACCCGGGTCGCGTCCGTGCCCCAGCTGGCCAGCAGGCGCAGCGCCTGGGCCGATGCCGAGCCCGGTTCCGCGTGGTACGTGACCAGGGACTGGTCCGGGTCGTCCGGCAT
Source organism: Streptomyces sp. NPDC058457 (assembly GCF_042720695.1). Classification (NCBI taxonomy): domain Bacteria; kingdom Bacillati; phylum Actinomycetota; class Actinomycetes; order Kitasatosporales; family Streptomycetaceae; genus Streptomyces; species Streptomyces sp. NPDC058457. The sequence goes on from NZ_JBHXLU010000096.1 coordinate 40,904, forward strand.
CCGGAACGACTCGTAGCTGAGGGACAGCTCGCCCACCAGCGGGTGGTGCAGCCGCTTCACCCCGTGGCTCTTCTCCTTGACGTCGTGCGTCGCCCACAGCCGGCGGAACTCCTCGCTCTTCACCGAGAGCTCGCCCACCAGCGCCGACAGCCGGGTGTCGTCGGGATAGCAGCCCGCGTCCATGCGCAGCAGACAGACGATGTCGATCGCCTTCTGCTCCCACTCGACGAAGAGATCGCGGTACTCGGGCCGCAGGAACACCAGCCGCGCCCAGTTGCGCTCCGTGACCGGCAGCTCCGACCAGTCACCGAAGACCGCGGCCGCCATCCCGTTCCACGCCAGGATGTCCGAGCGGCGCCCCCCGATGTACGCCGGTACGCCCTCCATCGCCGCCAGCAGCTGGCCCAGCGGCGGGCGCACCTGCTGCGGCCGCGCCGACGCCTTCTTCTTGTGCTGCTTGCCCTTGGCGAGATGCGTGAGATGCGCGTGCTCGGCGTCGTTGAGCCGCAGCGCGCGGGCGATCGAGTCCAGCACCTCCGCCGACACGTTCCGCCCGTTGCCCTGTTCCAGGCGCGTGTAGTACGCCACCGACACCCCGGCCAGCTGCGCCAGCTCCTCGCGCCTGAGCCCCGGCACCCTGCGGTGCCGCCCGAAGTCCGGCAGCCCCACGTCCAAGGGGCGCAGCCGGGCCCGCCGGGTGCGCAGGAACTCGCTGAGCTCGGCACGCCGGTCCAGGGACGCGGAGGAGGGGGACAGGGGCTGGTCTTCCATACATCCAGTATTCACGGTCGTACGCACAGGAACCTGACCCCGCCGGTGGTAGGCACGGCAGACGTACGCAGAGGCGGGGGCTGGGTGGCGGACGTAGCGTGGAGGAGCCTGGAAACGTGCCCGGGACGGAAGAAGGCGACCGGGTGCGAAGACACCTCTAGGAGAACCCCCCTCATGACCACTGTTGCTGCTTACGCCGCGCCTGCCGCGAAGGCCCCGCTGGAGCGGACCACGATCGAGCGGCGCGCGGTCGGCGAGTTCGACGTCCTCATCGACATCGAGTTCGCCGGTATCTGTCACTCCGACATCCACCAGGCCCGCGAGGGCTGGGGTACGGCGATCTTCCCGATGGTGCCCGGTCACGAGATCGCGGGCGTCGTCTCCGAGGTCGGCACGGGTGTCACCAAGTACGCGGTGGGGGACCGGGTGGGCGTCGGCTGCATGGTCGACTCCTGCCGCGAGTGCGACAACTGCAAGGCCGGACTCCAGCAGTACTGCACCGGCGGCGGCCCGACCTGGACCTACAACGCCGTCGGCAAGGACGGGCAGCCCACCTACGGCGGCTACGCGCAGAAGGTCGTCGTCGACGAGAACTACGTCGTCCGCATCCCCGACGGCCTCTCCCTCGACGTGGCGGCCCCCCTGCTCTGCGCCGGCATCACCACGTACTCCCCGCTCAAGCACTGGAACGCCGGTCCCGGCAAGAAGGTCGCGGTCGTCGGCCTCGGCGGCCTGGGCCACATGGGCGTGAAGATCGCCGCCGCCCTGGGCGCGGAGGTCACCGTCCTCTCCCAGTCCCTGCGCAAGAAGGACGACGGCCTGAAGCTGGGCGCCACGCACTACCGCGCGACCAGCGACCCGCAGACCTTCGCCGATCTCAAGGGCACCTTCGACATCATCCTCAACACGGTGTCCGCCCCGCTCGACTTCGACGCCTACCTGTCGCTCCTGAAGACCGACGGCGCCATGGTCAACGTGGGCATCCCGGAGGAGCCGGTCCACATCCTGCTCTCCTCGGTCTTCGGCAACCGTCGCAGCCTGAGCAGCTCCGGCATCGGCGGCATCCCGGAGACCCAGGAGATGCTCGACTTCTGCGCCGAGCACCAGCTGGGCGCCGAGATCGAGCTCATCAGCGCCGACCAGATCAACGAGGCGTACGAGCGGGTCGTGAACAGCGACGTCCGCTACCGCTTCGTGATCGACACGGCGACGATCTGAGTCACTTCCGTCTGCCGAGCAGACAGAGCAGATAGGGGCCGCCGACCAGGGAGGTCAGCGCGCCGACCGGGATCTCCAGCGGAGGGACCAGGGTGCGGGCCGCCAGGTCGGCGGTCACCAGCACGAGTGCGCCCGTCAGCGCCGAGCAGACCAGCGGCAGCTGCGGGGTGCGGGTGAGCCGCCTGGCCAGCTGCGGCGCGGTCAGCGCGACGAACCCGATCGGCCCGGCGGCACCGGTCGCGGCGGCGGCGAGCACGACGCCGAGGGCGGTGAGACCGAGCCGGGCCCGGTCGACCCGGAGGCCGAGGGCGGCGGCGGTGTCGGGATCGAGCCCGAGCGGCCGCGCCGCCCGGGCCGCCCACACCAGCCCCGGCAGGGCGAGCACCAGGACGACGGCGAGCGGCCCGGCCTGCTCCCACCCCCGCCCGTTCAGACTCCCGGTCAGCCACAGCTTGACCTGCTCGGCCGCGTCCAGCTCGCTGTCGGTGAGATACAGCTGGACGACGGCGGACAGGGCGACGCCGATACCGACGCCGGTGAGCACGAAGCGGCTGGGCTGCATGCCGTGCCGCCAGGCGAGCAGGTACACGAGGGCGGCGGCGCCGAGGCCGCCGGCCACGGACACGGCGGGCATCGCGGAGGGCGAGGCGACGGCGCCGGTGGCCAGCGCGAGCACGGTCGCGGCGGCGGCGCCGTGCCCGACGCCGATGACGTCAGGACTGGCCAGCGGATTCCGGGTGACGGTCTGCACCAGCGCTCCGGCGAGCCCGAGCGAGACGCCGACCAGCGCGCCGAGGACGATCCGGGGGACGCGCAGCTCGTTGACGACCAGGTCGTAAGGGGTCTGCTCGCCGCGGAGGGTATGCCAGACGTCGGCGGGGGAGATGTAGGTCTGGCCGAGGCAGGCGGAGGCGGTCATGGCGAGGGCGAGGAGGGCGAGCAGCGCGAGGGCGACGAGGATCGAACGCTTGTGGAGGACGAGGGAGAAGCGGGGGTGGGGCCGTAGTACCACGACTGCGGGCCGGTGGGGGCTGATCGCGCAGTTCCCCGCGCCCCTGAAGGGGCGCTTCGCCCGCTGCGTCTTTTCAGCCGCGGGCACGGGGTGCTGTCCAGCCGCCCCCTCTTCAGCCACCCAGCTGCGGGCAGGCGTGCCGCAGGGCGGCACGGGTGGGCGCTGGGGGTCCCCCCGGCCGAAG